>NZ_MAAX01000158.1 GCF_002162835.1 Nonlabens dokdonensis | reverse complement strand
CTTATGGAAAAGGACATATTATTTATACCGGATTAAGTCTCTTTAGAGAGCTACCTGCTGGAGTTTCTGGTGCGTACAAATTACTGGCAAACATGATCAGTATAGGAGTAGAAGATGAACTAATTCAAAAGAATGATGGCCAAAGAAAACACTAAAAAGTGGAATCGTTTTTATGCACTAGTAATTGCCGCAAATGTTGTTTTTGCCATACTATTTTATATTTTAAGCTCGGTATATGGAAATAGTTGATTGGTTCATATTAGTAAGTACGCTAGCGTTTATCGTACTATATGGTGTTTATAAAACACGTGGAAGACAGACGAGTGAAGAGTACATAAAAGGTGGCGATGCCCGGTGGTGGACTGTAGGTCTTTCTGTAATGGCAACACAAGCAAGTGCTATTACGTTTTTAAGCACGCCAGGTCAAGCGTATACTGATGGGATGGAATTTGTCCAGTTTTACTTTGGACTTCCCATTGCGGTAATCATAATCTGCATCACATTTATACCCATATATCATAGGCTTAAAGTATATACAGCTTATGAGTTTCTTGAGAAACGATTTGATCTTAAAACGAGATCGCTCGCCTCTATTCTATTCTTGATTCAGCGTGGTCTAGCAGCAGGAATAACCATTTACGCTCCGGCAATTATTTTAAGTGCCGTTCTTGATTGGGAATTGAAATATTTGAATATTATAATAGGTATTCTGGTAATTATATACACCGTTTCTGGAGGAACTAAGGCAGTAAATGTGACTCAAAAGCAGCAAATGGTAGTGATTATGGCTGGTATGGTGACCGCTTTTATTTTAATCGTTACACAATTACCAGATAATGTAACTTTTGATAATGCGTTAACAATGGCTGGTAGTGCTGAGAAAATGCAGATTCTGGATTTTGACTTCTCACTGGATGACCGTTACAATGTATGGAGTGCGCTCTTCGGAGCTACCTTCTTGATGCTAAGTTATTTTGGGACAGATCAATCACAAGTACAACGTTACCTTTCAGGTAAATCAGTTAAACAAATGCGCATAGGTCTACTATTTAATGGCTTGCTTAAAGTTCCTATGCAGTTTTTTATTTTGCTAGTAGGTGTTATGGTATTTGTTTTTTATCAATTTAATTCTACACCGCTTAATTTCAATCCGGCAGCAGAAAAAGCTGTTAAAGAAAGTGAGTTTGCAGGAGAGTACAGTAGATTAGAATCCAGTCATGAAGAAATATTAATTGAAAAACAGCAGGTTCAAAAAAAGTACGCACATGCTTTAAGTACCTCATCAAGATCTGATATTATAAATTATGAACTTGCGCTTATCTACTTAAGAGCACAAGAAGAAGAGAACAGAGCTACGGCTCGCACACTTATTAAAAATGCAGACCAAAGCATCGAGACGAACGATAAGGATTTTGTATTTATACATTTTATTCTTAATCATTTACCCAAAGGACTGATAGGATTATTACTCGCTGTAATATTAAGTGCAGCGATGAGTTCTACTGCTTCAGAGTTAAATGCATTGAGCTCTACGACTTCAGTAGATATTTATAAAAGATTTAGCTCTACTAAAGATAAAGACGACGATCATTATGTAAATATGAGTAAATGGTTCACACTCATGTGGGGAATCATAGCTATATTTTTTGCGAGTTTTGTCTCCTTATTTGATAACTTGATACAGTTAGTTAATTTTATAGGATCTATTTTCTACGGTACGATTTTAGGTATTTTTCTAGTGGCTTTTTACTTTAAAAAAGTGAATGGCAAAGCAGTTTTTATTGCCGCATGTATTTCTCAACTCGTTGTAGCGACTTGTGCCATACTACATGAATTTGTAGAAGGAATTGAGATATTACCTTTCCTATGGCTCAATCCATTAGGTGCGTTCCTAACGATAGGAATCGCTGTACTTATAAGTACAACAGATAAAGGTGCTAAAACAGCTTTTCAGTTTCAAGACAGTTAAATGAAGAATAAATACTTTTATCACGACGGTATAAGAGAATTTGGGCCTTTTACAGCTCAAGAATTACTTGATAAAAAGATAAGACCAGATTATAAATTGCGCTTAGAATCAGAAGAATCTTATGTTATTGCCAAAGATGTGGAAGAGGTCGCCATGCTATTTAAAACTCAAACTACTTTTCACTCATTTAATTCTACTACTGTTCAAGACGTGAACAAATTTAATATGGAGAATTCTCATCAAAATGAATTTGAACGAGATATAAATTTTGAACAACAAAATTTTGATCCAAATTATAATAAGAGTGAGACTACAAATAACTGGAGAGCAATTGTGCTTATAAGTGTTCTATCGTTTTGGCTTATAGAAAGCATCATTCACTGGATAATGACATTACTATCTATCGATGCATGGTTCGGACCTGGTAGAATCATAAGTGGCTTTGTAAGTGTCCTATTTGCTTTTGTTCCCATCTTAATCGCCATTTGTATACGAGAAAGTCATTTAAAAATCATAGCCATTATTATAGGATCCATATTAACCCTAAGCATGCTGTCTAAACAGATATACTGGACATTTCAATTGCTTTGAAGCTAAAAGAAATAAAAATCTGCCTTCAATTGATTGAGGGCAGATTTTTTAAAACATGTACTATTTTACTTAATTACAAGAGTAATTTCTGCTTTTAAAAGTTTTGACACTGGACATATTTCCTTTGCCTTGTTAGCTACTTCATTGAGCTTTTCTTTTGATATCTCTGGTACATCTGCTGTGAGCGTTAAATCTACCTGAGTGATTGTTCCATCGTCAAAAGTAACCTTTGCATCTGTAGAAAGATGTGTTGCTGTGTATCCTTCTTCGTTAAGTAAGAAGCTCAATTGCATGGTATAACAACCGGCGTGAGCTGCTCCTATTAATTCTTCAGGATTAGTACCTTTTTCTTCTTCAAACCTAGTACCAAATGCGTATGGGGTCTTATCTAAAACCGTGCTTTGGGTAGTAATATTACCTTTTCCCTCTTTACCTGTTCCTTGCCATTGGGCATTTGCATTTCTTGAAAACTTCATTCTTTTTTTTTTAAGTATTTACTCAAAATTAGAAAATGAATTTTATCTAAAAGACCTCTTAACAGAGATTTGATAATTCCATAGTTATTTTAATATGAAGCCTTTTTAATAATTCCGCTTTCGCGAAAGCGAGATCTCCATCAATATTAAAACTTATATTCCAAACTTGTAGTAACTCTAAATTCTGACGGTGAATTAATACGATTAGTCTCGTAAGGTCTGATATGAAAATAATAGGTAGGTTCAATATTGAAATAAAACCTTTTATTAATTTTAATTCTAGAGGCAAAAGCTACATGTGCCGAGACACCACTATCATAAAAAGTGCTGGAATCACCTATTTCTATAGTACTTGAATCACCTCGCACAAAAATAGCATCGTCTAAACGTAATCTATAAGTCAATCCTCCTATTGCACCAATATCAATTTTATTACCATAAATCGAATAACGTAACTGTAGAGGTAATTCAAGGTAAGTAAATTCTTGAATAATTTCTAGTTCACTTGAGCTAGCCGTTGCCATATCTAGCGTGGCAGCATCTATTGAGTAATCTACATAGTTTAATCTCGTAACATCTGTAAATGATGGGTCTACATTTTGAGTACCTTGTTTATAAGAAACATAATTTGCGCCTGTTCTTATGGTCCATTGCTGGTTGAGATCATAATTTAAACTAGCTCCATAGTTTATTTTAAACTCTCTAGAAACTTGATTACTATCTAATGATGGATCTAGTAATGAACCACTTCTAAAATTATCATACGAGTTAAAAATAGTAGAAACGCTTACACTCCAAGGGTTTTGCTCTTGTTTCTTTAAATTTTTATCAAGTACATCTTTTTTAATTTTCTGGACAGAATCTTTTTCTCTTAACACAGATGCACTTGCATTAACTAGATCTTCTTCTTGATTCACTAGGTGAGCTGCGTTTTTAATACTATCAAAAACTACATTCTTGTTAATTCCTGAACTGTTAATATTATCAACTTGCTGGGACACCACACCAATATTGAGGTTATTACTTCCTGATATATGAGAATCAGAGAGTTTAACAGCCTTTTTCATCTCTTCTTTAGTCTTTAATGGCTTATTTGTCTTTACAATAGTATTAAGATTGTTTGATTCATCTACCTTCTCACTATTCCTTAGTGCAGTTTCTTTTAACGATACGTCCACATTTTCTGGTTGCGTAGAATTCAAAAAATTGTCAGTTTGAGTATCTAATGGAGTTGTACTAGCACCGTTAGAAGTAGAAGACTTTCTATCTATAGTAATTTGGTTTGAATTTACATTTTCAAAAACAGAATTCATAGATACTCCTATAAATCCACCAATAAATAATATACCTACACCTACAAACCAAAACCAAAGTGGTACTATTCTTCTTTTCTTTTTGTTATCAAGGCTATCTTGAAGTCTTGACCACACCATCTCATCAGGAGCAGCTTCAAGAGCATTCAATTTTTCTTTTATAGATGATCCTATATCCCTTTTAGTTCCCATAAGATCTATTATTTAAATTGTTGTTGTTCCATTCTTCTAATTTCTTTCTAAGCAAAATTTTTGCTCGATGTAAATTTGATTTGCTAGTTCCTATCGAGACGTCCAGCATCTCTGCGATTTCTTTATGAGTATAATTATCTAATTCGTAGAGATTAAAAACGAACCTATAACGATCTGGTAAACCTTGTACGGCCTTTAAAATTTGCTGTAATGGTATGGCGTCTACAATAGAGTCATCAACTAACACGTCTTTTGTAATTTCTTCATTAATAAGAATATTGAATGTAGAATTCTTTTTAAATGAAGTAATTGCAGTATTGATAGTTATACGTTTCATCCACCCTTCAAAACTTCCATTACCTTTATACTTTTTAATAGAATTAAAAATGACCATAAAAGAATCGTGAAGTACATCTTCGGCTTCTTGTTTATTCCGGCTGTATTTGAGACATAATATGTAAAGGACATCTTTATAATCAGAATACAATTGCTTTTGAGCTTTTATATCTCCTTTCCTACAGGCTTTTATGAGTTTTTCTAACATCATAAGTTACTGATAAGAAAACTTTTGAGTAAATGATGTAAAAGGAACTCCACCTGAGTCTACTGTTAAATAGGTTATCGTTTCTATATTTCCATCAGTATTAACTTGATTAGTCACTCTTGTCGGAAATGAAGAAAACAATGTGTATTCATATGTTTCAATTTGTTTAGGCGATATAAACGTAGGTCCAATGGTTAAATTGACAGAACCACTTCTTGTATAGTAATTGATATTATTAAAATATCTGGAGTAAGTATTATCTCTAATTGCCGCAATAGGGTTATCAATGGTAGTATACGTCATATTATAAGTAACGTCATTAATTAATGTACCATTATTATCATAGTCTCGATCTTTACTTTCACTTACTAAATTACCCATTCCATCATAAATATAATTAATATAGGTACTAGGTTCATTACCTGTACTATCTACGCGTTCTACATAAGTGACCTTATCTTGAGCGTCAGTAACTACCTTGCTAGAAATAGTTGCTGGAGTAAAATTTATTCCATCATTACTATTAAATACATAAACATACGTGGTATCAGCAACTTTTGAATACGTTCTTTTAGTATAAGTATTAAGACTACTATTATAAGTTAATCTTTCTGAGACGAGTCCATTACTACCGTAGGTAAATATTTGTGTCTCATCTACAGCTAGAACACCATTATTATAATACTCGACACGGTCTATTTTATTGTTTGAGTAAATAAACATACTAGCTCTAGTATCACCTGATGGTAAATATCTTGTTATTTCATGATATCTATTGTTTAATATAGTATATACTGTTGAATCTAAAGGTATAGGAGGATTTGCTGATACATCAAGATTGTAGTTAACATATTTAAATAATTCTGAAGAGGATATGCCTTGATTGTTGTTTATATCGTCATCACTCCCTATTTCTTGAGTTGAACAAGATGCGAATAAAATTGATAAGGCTATTAAATAGAAAATTTGCTTTTTCATAATCATGCTTTAGTTTACTATAAGTATAATAAAAGCAAAAAGGTTGCGTAGAAAACTAAAAAAAACCGTTCAGAAATTATCTAAACGGTTTAAAATGATCTCGCTTTCGCGAAAGCGGTATACTTTCAAAGAATGATTTACATCTTCACGCCCCATTCTTTAAGGCTGTCTTTATTAAGCTTTACGTAATCCATGTTTCCCGCTTTTTGAGCAAGCTCTAAAGATTGTTTTGCTGTTGCGATTGCTGCAGTAGTATTACCCATTTTTGCCTCAATTAAAGACTTTTTTCTATGCATCCAGTAAGCCTCTGGACGAGCTTCTACTGCTTTAGAAATCCACATGTGCGCTTTATCTAAATCCTTATTTGCGTCTAGATAAAATGTCGCTGCACTATAGTAATCGTTTGCACTAGGTCCGGCCATAACTTTATCGATACTGGCTTGTGTTTTTGAAGCCGTAGGAACTGTAAAAGGAACAGCTACTAGTGTTTCATCCCACATCATTTGTAGATGAGCGCCATCCATGGCTACCTCATTAATTGCCATAGTCCAACTTTCTACTGGATTTTTTAATTTAATAGTTTTTACAGTTGCAGTAGCTACCACTTTAGAATCATCCCATTTTTCTGGATTACCCCAGTTGCCGGTATCATTGTACAACATCACAGTCCATTCTTTCTTACCAGGCTTTGTGTAAACAGCATAAGTACCAGCCGCTACGTTTGTACCTGCAAACTTTACATCATCAGAGAAGGTAATCATTGAATTTTGATTTGCTCCAGTTCTCCATAATTTGTCAAAGGGAACGAGATCACCAAAGATATCTCTACCTCTCATCGCTGGTCTAGAGTATTCTAAAGTAACATCTGTTAGACCTACAGTTTGCATTGCTTTTGATTTAGGACTAGGCTGTGGCGCTTGAATTTGAGCAAAAGCGATATTTGCTATTAACATCAAGCAAAAAGAAAATAGTAATTTTTTCATTATAATTATTTTAGGTTTAAAAGGTTTGTAAATGTCGGTGTTTTATAATCTTTAAGTTGTTATCATTTTCTTAACTAACGCCCTTTGCGCTAGAAAAGAAAATCATTTTTATAGCAACAATGATTAATATGACACCAAATATTTTTTTGAGTACTTGCTGGTTGATATTTACAGCGACCTTAGATCCAAAAAAACCGCCTACAACAAATGCTGCGGCAATTATTAGCGCATATCGCCAGTCAAGAGTGTGTCCATTTTTATGATAGGTGTAAGCAGCAAGAAAGGTTACTGGAACTGCTAGAACTGCTAGGCTCATACCTTGAGCTTGATGTTGTGAAAAACCTAAAAACCATATAGCCAGTGGCACCATAATAACTCCACCACCTACGCCTACACTACCGCTTAACACGCCAGCAAGTAAACCTATTAACAAAAGAAATAGTACAGTTGATAAAGTCATTTTTTTTCGTTTCATGTTTATAATAATGGAGCCCATAATCTACAAAAGGACTCTTTCAATTTATTCCATTTATTGCGTTCTAACCATTTGTCAAGAATTACTTCTTCACATGATTCTAAATCGATGCGGTATTGCTCATTTAATTCTTCAGAAATATCATCGTCAAATATGAGCGCATTGATCTCAAAATTAATATCAAAGCTACGATAATCCATATTAGAAGTTCCTATAGTGGCAAATTCATCGTCTACCACCATGGTTTTTGCATGGAGCATGCCTTTATGGTACCAGTATATTTTCACACCACTTTCTAATATTTCTCTGAAATAAGAGCGACTCGCATATCGTGCTGCCCAACTATCTCCTTTTTTAGGAACCATAATTTGAACATTCACACCAGCTCTGGCTGCACTTTTAAGCGCCGTTAGAATAGCTTCATTAGGAATAAAATAAGGTGTTGTTATTTTTATACTTTCTTCGGCAGTGGTAACTGCAACAAAGATAGCCTCCATAATATTTGCCCAATCTGTATCTGGACCACTAGCAGCAATTTGTACAGCTTTATTTTTAGATTCATCTATTTCTGGAAAATAAGAATCTGGAATATGTATACTAGTTTCTTCATGTATATTTTCACAAACAAAATACCAATTAAGTAACCATTGCACTTGCATACTTTTTACTGCGTGACCTTCTATTCTTAAGTGCGTATCTCTCCAGTACTTTGAAGGGTCATCTCCTTCTCTATTTACATAATCATCACTTACATTAACGCCGCCTAAATAACCTATGTGACCATCTATTATGCATATTTTTCGGTGGTTTCTATAGTTAGCTTTGCGAGTAAAATTAGAAAATATAACAGGCATAAATGGGTTAAATTCTATTCCAGCTTTTTTCATTCTAGCCTTTGCTTTTCTAGAAAGAGAACTCCCTACAGAGTCATAAATAAGCTTTACTTCTACACCTCTATCTCTAGCATCTATAAGCTTATCAATGAATTCATTACCTATAATATCATCTTGGAAAATAAAATATTCTATATGGATATGATCTTTTGCACGGTCTAAATCTTTAAAGATTCTTTCAAAGGTTTTCTCACCATTGATAAGAACTTCTAAGTCATTTCTCAAGGTAAGCAATGCAGACTGATTATGATTAAGTAGCTTAACTAGTTTAATTCTATCTTCTAGAAAATCTTCTTCATACTCCGTAAGTTGAGCCTTAGTTAATTGTAACCTTTTACCCCAATCCTTTATTAATTCATGAGCCGTGAGATCTTTTCTTTTAAAAATTTTAGACTTGCGATACTCTAAACCAAAGAAATAATAAATTCCTAAACCTATAAAAGGCAAGGCTACTAAAAATAACAGTGATGAAACGGTTTTACGTGGGTTTTGGTTACTCTTTATAAGAAAAAAAGCAGCACTTAAAGCAATAGCATAATTAATGATTAAAGAGCTAAAGAACCAATTATTTAATACCCAATCCACCATTTTAATCGTAATAACCAGACTCAGGAATCGCTATATGGTATTCCTTTTTAGATTTATTATTCAACTGTGGCTCTCTCAACCACGGATTGTGAATTTTCAGTATTTTATAATTGATGTTGTTCGCTTTCGCGAAAGCGGATAAATCATCCACCTCATAATCTACTAATACTTTTTTAGTAGGAATAAAGTCGTATCCATGACTAGGCTCCACATTAAAACCAAAAGTTTTAGGGTTTTTAAGTATTTCCTTAATCGCGAGAATACGGAATACATAGCGACCAGTTTCAGCTCCTAAAAGTAAATCATAATAACTATCTACTCCTTGTGCTTCTAACTGCTTATTTATGCCGGCATTTCCAGCATTATATGCAGCACCAGCAAGTGTCCAGCTCCCAAACTTCTCTTTACTTTCCTTAAGATAATCGCATGCCGCTTGAGTTGCCATTTCTAGATGGTAACGTTCATCCACATTATCATTTACTTCTAGTCCTAGTTCCCTGCCTGTTTTAGGCATAATTTGCCAGAAACCCTTGGCTCCTGCAGGAGAAGTAACATTTTGTAAACCACTTTCTATTACCGCTAGGTATTTAAAATCATCTGGTACGCCATTTTTTTTGAGAATAGGCTCTATGATAGGAAAATATTTTTGAGCTCTTTTAATTAAAAGTATACCGTTAGACTGCCAGTAAGTATTTACTAAAAACTCTCTATCTACGCGTTCTCTTATATCAGGTAAATTTAAAGGTACTGACTCACCAGCAAAATCAAGTTGTTTAGGTAATTGCACACTGTAAACATTATAATCCTTAACTCGCTTATCAGAATTTCCTTCTTCAGTTGTAGCTACGCTCATCTTTTCAACAGATGAAGAGCCTCCACCTTGTTGAATTGCGCTTATGGTAAAAATGAAAATTATTGCTATCCCAGCACCTAAAAGAATCTTTTTCATATGTTTAAGTATTTGTTCAAAGATATAAAAGTTGACAAGAGAATACGGTAATTAATGCATTTCATTACATAGTTTTATGAACCGATGAGCTTAGGTAAATGTTCATTAAACCAGCGGTAACGATTAACTATCATAACATGTGTTCCCTTAGGGACAACGGTACAATTTTCAATATATTTGATAGGAAAAACGGGAT
>NZ_MAAX01000088.1 GCF_002162835.1 Nonlabens dokdonensis | reverse complement strand
GTTGTAATATTTTATATTTTTCAAGGTATCATTGGTGCAAATGATATCAGTTTTAATACCATTTTTATCACTATTAAAGAACGTTTGTACTCTTATGGTATCACCTACAAACGTTTTGGATTTAATATTTCCATTCTTATAATAATCAATCACAATCTCTTCATTCGATTTTTGATGACAACTAGTCACTGTGATAATAATTAAAATTATTTTAAATAATGTATGAATAATTCCTCTCATTTTTCTGCAGGTGTTATCGTGATTGAATCAATTTTAATGGACTCACTTTCTGCCCAATTAGATCTCAACAGTTCTCGCTTTAGAGCTCTAGCCTTTACTTTACCATAAGCTTTAGCTCCGCCTTGAGGCTGTCCGTTATTGCCGTATGGCGTTAGATTATATTCAGTATTATCATCTCTGTAATCTTCAACTAGTTTATCTGCAGCAGTTGAAACGTCAATAATACTCTTGGTAGTTTCGCTAGTTTGTTCCATTATTGTTGTACCATAATCGGCTCCTTCTTTGAAAATTAATGCAAAATTCTTTTCTTGATTAAGAAGCTTTGCCGCGTCTGGTCCTTTGCGTGTAGGCCCAAATTTACTTCTAGAAGTTCCAGGGACTGAAGGTATATCCTTAGCCTCCAATGAACCTTTGCTATCTCCTTCAGATTGTGTTGAACCTTCATTGGAATCATTGTCCCCCCAAATTCTTATTCCTTCGCCAACATGATTTTCTATCTTATCAATTACAAATTGTAATGAAATATCTATCATAATAAGCGTCCTCTGAGCTTTATCTTCTATTCTTTCAGTTAAAGGTGGATCACATTCCTCTCCAGGAGGACATGGTGCCATCCCATCAGGATCCATATAATAAATAGGATTATCAAATGCATAATTATAAGTACTATGGCGTCTCATCTGTTCAGCAAGAGGATCAATGTTCATCCAACGTCCTAAAGCAGGATCATAATTACGAGCGGTAATATCAATCCATTCTAGTCCAAGTTCGTCCTGTTCCTCTTTATTCCCGTAACCGTATTTATGATCACGTCCAGTAATCAAGTTATTATACCCATTATGTTTAAGTCCAAATGGATAGTAGTTATTCTCTTCTTTGATCTCAGAGCTGTCTACAGCGCCGTTATTATTGATGTCTTGATAGGAGAGTCTAACGTTCCCTAAGTGGTCCTTATATTGGTATACATAATCAAAGTTTGATCCATTTTTTTCGACATAGCCTTCTGCATGAGAAAAGAAAGAGAGTTTTTCTCCAGAATTATCTTTTTCATAAATGTAGTTGCCTGCATAGGAAGTTGAAAGGTCTGCTACCGCATTTACTAAGGGAATTGTTAAGAAGATTTCTTTCTTTAACTTCACACCAGTAGCATCGTATGTGTATAGTATACTACCTCCATGGTCAAATAATACCTGAGTTGGTAAATTCAAGTGATTATAAGTAATAGACTGAATATCTTTATTGTTGTCCCTAGTCATGTTGCCATTTGCATCTCCATAAATATAGTTATTTCCAGTGAATCTATCTTTAAATCCACCATTAAAAGTATTACTTGAAGCATCATCTGCTGCATCTGTCACGTCTATCAGCTGGTTACTTTTAGGACTATATTGTTAAGTCAGTTTATCGACATAATCCATACTTTGATTATTCTGAGCGTTCTCAAAAAGACCAAATCTATTAAGAGTGGTGATGTTACCATTTTTATCATAGTCAACATTATTTATAGAATAATTCTCCAACATTCCAGATCCTTGATGCAGTGTACCACCTCGAAATGTATTACGCTTTCGCGAAAGCGAGAAACAAAAAAAGCCCTTCATTTCTGAAGAGCTTTTTATTCTGTGCGGATGACAGGAATCGAACCTGCACGCCGTGAAGCACTAGATCCTAAGTCTAGCATGTCTACCAGTTCCATCACATCCGCAAAACCAGTATTCCCTATTTGGGACGGCAAATATACATACTTTTAAGATATTACAAATTCTTTATCAAATAAATTTTTATCCTTTCTTATCTTTACCTCAAACACATTTTACATGAACACTAAATCTTACGTAGATCAACATAAAGATCGATTTATAAACGAACTCATTGAATTACTAAAAATCCCATCTATCAGTGCCGATGCCGCTTATAAAGACGAGGTGATCAAAACGAGCCAAGTCGTAAAAAAAGCTCTAGAAAAAGCTGGTTGTAATCATGTAGAAATTTGTGAGACTCCAGGCTATCCTATCGTTTATGGAGAAAAAATAATTGATAAAAACTTACCTACTGTACTAGTTTATGGACATTATGATGTACAACCACCAGATCCTGTAGAATTATGGGACAGCCCACCATTTGAACCTGTAATTAAAACAACAGAGCTGCATCCTGAAGGAGCTATTTTTGCTCGAGGCGCTTGTGATGATAAAGGGCAAATGTACATGCATGTCAAAGCCATGGAATACATGACTGCAAACAAAGAGCTGCCTTGCAACGTTAAATTCATGATAGAAGGTGAAGAAGAAGTAGGAAGTGAGTCTTTAGGTTGGTTCCTGGAACGTAATCGTGAAAAACTTGCAAACGATGTCATTTTAATATCTGATACCGGAATGATCGCAAAAGATGTTCCTAGTATTACAACTGGTTTACGTGGCTTGAGCTATGTAGAAGTTGAAGTTACTGGCCCTAATCGTGATTTACACTCTGGTCTTTATGGTGGTGCTGTTGCAAATCCTATCAATATCTTATGTGATATGATTGCACAACTCCATGATGAAAACAATCACATCACTATTCCTGGATTTTATGATAAGGTAGAAGAATTAAGCACTGAAGAGCGCGCAGAAATGGCAAAAGCGCCTTTTTCTCAAAAGGCTTACAATAAAGCCTTAGACATATCGCAAGAGCATGGTGAAAAAGGCTACACTACAAATGAGCGCAACAGCATAAGGCCTACTCTAGACGTAAATGGAATTTGGGGTGGTTATACTGGTGAAGGTGCAAAAACGGTGATCGCAAGTAAAGCATTTGCAAAAATATCAATGCGACTAGTGCCAGACCAGAACTGGCACGAGATAACAGAATTGTTTCAAAAACATTTTGAAAGTATAGCGCCAGATAGTGTGAAAGTTAAAGTAAAACCTCATCACGGTGGTACTGCATATGTAACACCTATCGACTCATTAGGTTACAGAGCAGCTAGTGCAGCATACGAGGATACATTTGGAAAAACTCCTATACCTCAACGTAGCGGTGGTTCTATCCCGATTGTGGCATTGTTTGAAAAAGAATTAAATTCCAAATCTATTTTAATGGGCTTTGGTCTGGACAGTGATGCTATTCACTCGCCTAACGAGCACTTTGGTGTGTGGAATTACTTGAAAGGTATTGAGACCATACCTCACTTCTACAAACATTTTACTGCAATGAGTAAATAAGAAAAGAATTATTAAAATTAAAAATCCCATTCAACTATTGAATGGGATTTTTTTTAACTCGCTTTCGCGAAAGCGTACTAAATTTAATTAATAGCTAGATTTAAAGCTACCGTAAATATCTGACCTGTACCACTGAAACGTTCTACCCAAACCTCTATGTAATCATTAGGCTCTAGGTCAAAAACACCTACAATAGGCACCGCGCTGATATCTCTTATAGTGGTAGCACCAACGGTCGCGCCGTCTGGTACCACCTTCCACACACCAGTTTGATCTATTACAGTAGGAACAGCATCTCCAGATCTACCTCTCGCAATATAAAATATGTATCTATCTCCTGGTGTATTACCTTCAAAAGACACACTAGCCGAAACATTAAAGAATCGTTTTTTCTTACCTTCATATACAACTCTATTATCACTTGAACTTGAAAAACGAAACAAATTATTTGATGTAGTAACTCCTGCTAATTTTTTAGGGACACCATTAGAAGAAAAAGTAGTGGACGCACCGCCACCGGCAGTAAAATTAAAATTAATATCACCTACAGCTTGCGCGTCTGTTTCTAATGGGATACCAGAACAATTTACATTCCAATCCTTAGTAAAATTAAATCCTGAATAAGTACCAGTAGTATAAGGATCAATTAACGTTCCGGCACCTACAAAACTAAGTTGTGATAGTGTGGCATCATTTACAATCGCAGGATTTGCACTTACATCAATACCTGTTTCCATATTATCTGCCTCGATACGTCCACCATTCATTTGAAGATTTGTAAACGAACCTAACAGCTCCATGAAAGTTCCCGTATTTGATGATGTCCAAAAAATATTACTGACAAAAAAACTATTAATATCGTTTATAGTAAAACCATCATCATTATTTACATATTGTGTGACACTCAAAAACACGATACTTAGACCGTCTAAAGTTCCTACCTTGCTAGCGTTTGATACAATTGTATTATTGATAAGTAACAATTCTCCAGGCGTAGCATTAATATCAAATAATTGTGTTTTAGTTCCAGCAGGTAAAGAACCTGATAAAGTTAAATTACGTAATCCTCCACCTTTAGATCCTTCAAAAAGACTACCGCTAGAAACATTAATCAATACATCTTCAGATGAATCTATCCCTTCTATATAAGCGCCGTTCAAATCAATTGGAAAATCTACTAATATGGTACCATTTATTTCATATAAAAAATCCGTATTTAAAAGGTATTTAGTGTTTCCACCAGCGACTAATTCATCTGCAAGATCATCTATACTTTTAATACGTTTAAAATTAGAACGCCTTTCAGATTTTGCTAGATAATCCCATTCTGTACCATCAAAATATTGAAAGGCTTCAAGAGTAGTATCATAAACTAGTAATCCTGTAGCTGGGTCTATTATATCGAGACGGCTAGTAGAATCCATTCTAGGCGCTAAAAACCCTTTATCATCAGACATGATGTCTAACATCGCACTAGGATCTGGTGTGTCTGTATTTATTCCCACTTGCCCTAAAGTGATCCCTGTTATTAATAAAAATAATAAAGTAATTTTCCATTTCATAATTCATCCCTTTATTACTAAGATAAAAAATCTCTCCTGAGGATATTCTTTAACTTCTAAACCTTTGATAAAAACCGCACCGTTTTTATATCTTTATTAACGTTTTTTATGACAATTAGTTAATTAATATGGTATTACATCGATTTAAAGGCATATAATTTAACCTTTGACATAGTAATTTGTAAGAAAATAGAGGTTGTCCGCTTTCGCGAAAGCGAACTATCAATAAACAATGTAACATAATAAAAAACAGATCGTCAGATAGCTGTCATCTTACTATCCATGATTTTTACCCAAGAACACCAACCGCACTGGAAACTATCTTCCCGCCTGTCATTTAGATTTATTTTTTTATTCTTAGTGGTATTCATTATTATGATGCCAGCGAGATATCTTTTGAGTCCCGTGCTGGTTTGGATAGGAGAAAACATTTTTGAAACGTCAGGCAGGTTAGAACTGGAGTCTACAGGAAGTGGAGATGATACTATGGCGTGGCTCTCTTTATTTCTGCAATTTGCAGTAGCCATTGTAGGGTTTATTATATGGTCGGTATTAGATCGTAGGCGATCTTCTTATAACGATTTGTTTTACTGGTTCCGTACCATACTACGTGTCTTTGTTTCATTTTTTATGATTTTATACGGCTTTGCAAAAGTCTTTCTAGTGCAGTTTAATGAACCTTCTCTACTTGATTTACTGCAACCTTTTGGAGACATGTCACCTATGGGTCTTGCATGGGCGTATATGGGCTATAGTCCAGCATTTGAAGTTTTTACAGGTTTACTTGAGGTCATTGCAGGCTTTTTACTCATTTCTAAACGTACACAAACCTTAGGGGCACTCTTTGTCGTAGGTATAATGACACACGTAGCAGTCATGAATCTATGTTTTGATATTCCGGTTAAAATATTTTCCATCCATCTTGCCTTAATGGGATTAGTATTGTTATTAAGTGATATAAAACGATTTCAATATGTGTTTTTTAGGAAACATAATATAAAACTCTCTACAGATTATCGACCTATTAACCCAAGATTTAATAAAGCCATAAGAGTTTTCAAGATTTGCAGCTTGAGTTTTATCATTTTAGGAGCGATAGCTTTGAGAGGTCTTATCTATCTGGAACAAAGAAAAGACCAAATTAGAGATGAATTTTATGGTATCTGGGAAGTAGAAACTTTTATTAAAAATGGAGATACTATACCACCGCTTACTACCATTGATGATAGATGGCGCTACATGATCATGGAAACTAAAGGCAGTACAGTCGTTAAAAAAATGAACGATAGTATTGATTTTTACTATTTCAAAGTAGACAGTATTAAAAATTCTATTTCTATTTATAAAGAAGATAATACTGAAGCTGCTAACAATTTTTACATTGAACAAAAGGATAGTCTTCACCTTAAAATAAAAGGATTACTCGATCAGGATTCTTTAAAAATACATTTAAAAGCTATAGATTTAAAGGATTTTACACTTATTAACCGCGGTTTTCATTGGGTAAATGAAACACCATATAACAAGTAATTCATATTTATAACTGTAATAATATCATTTAGTTACAGATGTTTTATAAAATTTCACATTTAATATTATTTTACTTTTTTATCGCATTTTATCACCTCTACACTTGTAGAATTAAAATATTACTCTACATTTGTAGAGTTCGTTCTAAAAATGTAGAAATGAAATTATCTAAAACTGAAGAAGATCTTATGAGTCATTTATGGAAGCTTGAAAAAGCTTTTATGAAAGATTTATTAGAAGAGTATCCTGATCCCAAACCTGCTACTACAACTATTGCAACACTGTTAAAACGTATGACAGATAAAGGCTTCGTAGGTTATGAACTGTTCGGTAAAAGTAGGCAGTATAGACCTCTGGTTAAAAAAAGTGATTACTTCTCAAAACATGTTAATGGGTTGATTAAGAACTTCTTTAACGATAGTGCGTCACAATTTGCCTCATTCTTTACTAAAGAAACCGATTTAAGTAAAAAAGAGCTGGAAGAACTTAGAAAAATCATCGATCGTCAAATTGAAAATAAGTAATTATGGAACATTTTTTAATTAATTCCTCCATATGCCTATTTGTTTTGTGGCTGGCTTATAAACTGTTGCTCGAGAATACATCATGGCATTCCTTTAAAAGATGGTTTTTAATCGGTTCTTTGATAATTTCTTTGTGTATTCCATTCATTGTAGTAGAAACGATTGTGATACCTATTGAGCAAACTTCATTTGCAGCTTATGATTTAACCGTTGAAGAAACTATTATTGAGGAAACTGCTTTAGAAGTGAATTGGTGGTATATTACATTGGGTATTTATATAATAGGTTTTGCGGTCATGTTATGGCGTTTTTGTAAAAACTTGAACTCTTTTAGAATCCAACACGAAGATAAAATCAGCTCTTATAAGACGTATCAGCTTATTTTACGCAATCAAGTAACCATACCTCATTCCTTTCTCAAACGCATTTTTGTCTCTAAAAAGGACCATGGAACCAACAAAATACCTGCGGTCGTTTTAGAGCATGAAAAAGCGCATTTAGATCAAAAGCACTCTCTTGACATTTTATTTATAGAATCTTTGATAGTGCTCTTATGGTTCAACCCATTGTTGTACATCATTAGGTATTCTATTAAGTTAAATCATGAGTTTCTTGCAGATCGAGTGGTATTAAATCAAGGAATTAGCACTACAGAGTACCAACAAACATTATTAGATCACGCCATAACCAGTTATCAACAGGCCATGGCAAACACATTTACCTTTCCCATTATTAAAAAAAGATTTCACATTATGAAAACACATACATCAAACACGAGCCTAGTCTTAAGAAGTCTAGCGCTCGTTCCTATTCTAGCTTTACTAATCATTAGTTGCGGTAAAGAAGAAACTGAATTTATAGAAATAGAAGAAACAGTCATCGAAGAACAACAAAATAACCGAAAGATAATTGCAGTTGACCCATCAGATCCTGAAGGAAATATAACTATAAACGGTGCGCCACATTTCTATAAAATCAAAGGGGATAAAATTGAGATTTATGATCAAAACGGTAATTTACAAGATTTTGAGAGTCAAGGCTATGAAATTGTAAAAGCCGATGAAATCATTGAAGTTGTTGAAGTATTAGAAAACTTAACTCTTGAAGATATTAAAACCTATAATCAATTAGCTAGAAAGCATGCGCAATACATGAAGCTCAACGATCAGTTGATTGTTTGGGAAAATGAAACCGCACACATGCAAACCATCTTCAATTCTATGAATGAAGAACAACGTGCTGCTAATGAACCATGGCCATTTACTGGCACACACTATGGTGTAGCATATAAACCAGGGCAAATTCCACCACCACCGCCACCAGCAGTTATAAAGGTGGTCACCTTTGAAGAAATAGAACAATACAACTCTTGGGCTAAGCAGATAAATGATACTAACAATGAGGCGAAGAAAACCGGAAGTAATGAATATGCTATCGTTAAAGCTAAAGACGTAAACACATATAAATCCATTTACGATAACATGACAAAAGCTCAAAAGAGTAACGCTCAGCCGTGGCCAGATCTTCCGCCGCCACCGCCGCCAGCTACACCAACAGCAAACTCTGGTTATATAAAAGTCGATGGAAGTATTTACCATTATACATTAAAAGAAAACGACAATAACTTTTATGATCGCAAAGGGAATATTATTGACGTTTATGGAAAAACAGTAGAATACGTTAAAAAAGAAGACCTACCGCCACCGCCGCCGCCAGCTGATCCTTTAGATTACATTAAAGATAAAGGTGATAAAATGAATTATTACATCGATGATGTAAAAGTAAATGCAGCAAAAGCAAAAGCCTTTATCCAAAAAAATGGAAAGAAAGGTATTGAGATAGGGCCTGTTAATGGAGTGTATTCTTTGAAGATGTATACTTCATCAGATGACAAAAGAGTTTACATAGATCAAAATCCCGATAACATTTACGGTCCTACCAGGTTAGATCGTGATTTAAAATGCTAGATTTTTCATATTTAATATAAGTTACCAAAGCCTCAAGATTATTATCTGAGGCTTTTTTAGTTTCAAAACATCTTTAAGAAAACATCTAGCCAATTCTGACATACAACGGAATTAGTGGAATTTAAATCTGCAAAAGTGTAACAATTCCCTAGTGTTCACGTTTATAAACTATAACCTCCTTATAAATTCTTTTCTTATGCAATCTTTTTTCATCTTTTGCAGCGGTGCTGATGCTGAGTTACTTGACCAGTGCAGCGCCGGCGAGCGTAACAAATATGCCGGTATAGGCGCTACCGTTTTCTTTACCGCACTTATGGCGTTTTTTGCAGCTAGTTATGCCCTATTTACCGTTTTTGACAGCTACTGGATTGCGACAGCCTTTGGTCTCGTTTGGGGACTTTTAATCTTCAATCTGGACCGCTATATTGTTTCCACGCTCAAGAAAAGTGATCGCAAAATCAATGAATTGTGGCAGGCTGCACCGCGTATTATTTTGGCGGTAATCATCGCTCTTGTTATCTCAAAACCTCTCGAATTAAAGATTTTTGAAAAGGAGATCGATCAAGTATTATTGGAAGAGAAAAATGCAATGACTTTAGAAAATCAGGAGCAAGTTGCCTCACTCTTTGCTGTTGAGGAGTCCGCTTTCGCGAAAGCGATACAAGAATTAAAATCTGAAATCACCACAAAAGAAGCCGAAGTTGAAGCACTTTACAACACGTACATCACTGAAGCTGAAGGAACATCGGGAACTAACAAGTTGGGAAAAGGACCAGTCTACAAGGAGAAAAGAGAAAAACACGACGCGGCACTAGCCGAATTACAAGCGCTGAAAACTACCAACGGTGAAAAAATCACAGCCATAGAATTACAACTTGCAGATCTTAATACAAAAGAAGCCACACAACTTGCAGCATCTCAACCTATCATAGAAAACTTTGACGGACTTATGGCTCGTATAGAAGCACTTAACAAATTGCCGTTTATAACATCATTCTTTATTTTCTTATTATTTCTAGCCATAGAGACCTCACCTATAATTGCAAAACTGTTATCACCTAAAGGTGAATACGATTACAAGTATGCAGAGCGAGAAGACCTTG
>NZ_MAAX01000160.1 GCF_002162835.1 Nonlabens dokdonensis | reverse complement strand
AATTTGCAATATCAAGATTAATAGGTGCGCCTCCTGGATATGTAGGTTATGAAGAAGGTGGACAATTAACGGAGAAAGTTAGACGTAAGCCTTATGCTGTAATTTTGCTTGATGAAATTGAAAAAGCGCATCCAGATGTGTTTAATATGTTGCTACAAGTTCTAGATGATGGGTACTTAACAGATAGTCTAGGTAGAAAAATTGATTTCAGAAATACCATTATTATCATGACATCTAACGTAGGAGCTAGAAAGCTAAAAGACTTCGGAGCTTCAGGAGTTGGATTTGGTACTGCAGCACGTAAGAATGCCGAAAGTGAAAATGCTAGAGGAGTAATCCAAGCTGCATTAAAGAAAACTTTTGCCCCAGAATTTTTGAATAGAATTGATGATGTAATAGTATTTAATGCATTAGAACGAGAAGATATTCATAAAATTATCGATATCGAGCTTACCAAGTTATTTGCACGTATAGAGGATTTAGGCTATTACCTTAAATTAAGTGATACTGCCAAAGATTATATCGCTGATAAAGGGTTTGATAAAGAATATGGTGCAAGACCATTGAAAAGAGCGATTCAAAAATATATTGAAGATCATCTCGCAGAAGAAATTGTAAATAGTCAACTTCAAGAAGGAGATACGATTTACATGGATCTAGATAAAGACAAAAATGAACTGAAGGTTAAAATCGACAAACCCTCGAAGAAACCAGAGGAAGAAGAAGAATCTAAGAAAGATTAATTGTAACTATTTGATATAAATGGAGTCTTAAGCTACAGCGCTTAAGGCTCCATTTTTTTATACGTTAATAATCGATAAAAGTATATATCATTTTTAGACCAGGATAACTACAACGTTGTATAGTCGTTATATCAGGTTGTTAATCGTTTTTTAATTTAAAGATTAAAATTACTATGCATGCACAGTAATTACAAACTATATTTGCAAACCCAATATATAAATTTATAGTAATGAGTGTTTTAGAATTACATTTTGGTATTTTTGAATTACTTCCTAATTTAGTTTTAGGCAAAATTAAAGAAGGGATTCATTTCAATAAAGAATTGAACACCATTCTAGTAGAACGTTTAATAGCACATTACGGAGAAGATGAACCACTAGGGTATGTAAGTATAAGGGAAAACAGTTACAGTATAGATCCTTTGATTCATTTACATAATTCACGTTACGATAAGCTGTGCTGCATAGGTATCGTGGAAAGTAATCAAAACATATTAAGCTCCGTGTCGTTAGAAAGTAAATTTTTTAAACAAGGAAAATTGAAAGCTTTTCAATATCATATAGATGCTATAGAATGGACTAAGAAGGAACTACTTAAAAATTTAGATATTAATTTTGAAAACCATCTCAACTAGTCAAAAATCGAAAAATCATCGATATACATGGAGTCTATGATTGCCTGAGATTCTTTAATATCTGTATACATTACCCTATCTTCATTATATGTAGAAATTTCATTACGAACTATATTTTTAATGGAACTCAAAAAACTAGACGTATTTTTTTCATGAAAGTCTAGTGACTGTATACTTGTAAGCAATTCAATGGATAGAATAGTTTTTAAATTAGAAACTACTTTATAAGCTTTGGTAGCAGCATTAGCTCCCATACTAACATGATCTTCCTGACCATTTGAACTTACAATACTATCTGTTGAAGCTGGATTAGAAAGTTGTTTATTTTGGCTAACAATACTTGCAGCAGTATATTGTAAAATCATCATCCCGCTATTCAAGCCAGCATCCTTACATAAGAAAGGTGGTAAACCTCGAGTTCCACTCATAAGCTGGAATATTCTACGCTCACTTATACTTCCTATCTCACTCATAGCAATGCTCAAAAAGTCTAATGCAAGAGCTAATGGTTGCCCATGAAAATTGCCACCTGAAATAATAGTGTCCGATTCTGGAAAAACGTTAGGGTTATCTGTAACAGAGTTACACTCTGTAAGTACCGTTTTTATAACATGATCTAAAGCATCTTTACTAGCGCCATGAACTTGTGGCGTACATCTAAAACTATAAGGGTCTTGAACATTTGCCTTTACCTCAGCGGCTATATCGCTGTCTTGTAATAATTCTCTAATGATTGAGGCACTTTTTAATTGTCCCTTATGTGGTCGTATAAAATGAATTCTTTCATCAAAAGGAGACATATTACAAGAATAACCATCAATTGATAACGCAGTTGTAATATGAGCCCAATACCATAATTTTTGAGATTCTAAAGAGAGATAAACTCCATAAGCTAGCATGAATTGCGTGCCGTTAATAAGAGCTAGTCCTTCCTTCGATTGTAATTGTAAGGTTTTCCAACCCTTCAGTTCATTAATTTCTTCGCCAGTGTAACGTTTTCCTTCATAAGTAACTTCTCCTAAACCTATTAGAGGCAAGGCTAGGTGTGCTAAAGGTGCAAGATCACCAGAAGCTCCCAGAGATCCTTGTTCATAAATGACTGGATAAACTCCATGGTTATAAAAATCAACTAATCTTTGTACCACTTGAATACTGATACCACTATGACCGTAGGATAAACTTTGTATCTTTAGAAATAACATCCACCTTACAATATGGTCAGGAACCTGATCACCTGTACCACAAGCATGCGACATAATTAAATTATGCTGCAGCTGAGTCAAATGTTTCTTATCGATTTGAGTATTACATAAAGAACCAAAACCTGTATTAATCCCATAAGTTGCAGGACTATCTGTCGTTCCAAAATTATCATCTAGATATCTTCTACACTTCTCAATAGCAGCTATTGATACATCAGATAATTTAATCTCTGTTACGTTTTTATCAATATCATTTAAGTCACGTAGACTTAACCGTTTTGGTGAAATTTCATGGATCATTTTGGGCTGTTTATGTAAGTACAATAATAAGTAAACTAAACACCTTATAAAAACATTAATAATAGCACCTATCAATCAGTTGTTTATCAGTAAAGTTATCAGCTACTTAAAAGGGATAATGCTTTAGACCACATGCTCCGTTTTATATTTAATCAAAATATGGTCAATTCTTCCCACCTAAAAACGGCACAAACCTAAACTCTCCAAAAGTTTCTTTAGAAAAGTCTGTAGCGCTTTCTCGTACAATTAAAGTCATTATTTGTGGATCGCTACCTACTGGAATCACTAGCCTACCTCCTATTTTGAGTTGGCCTAATAATGTTTGAGGAATTTCTGGCGCACCGCATGTAACGATAATAGAATCAAATGGAGCTTCTTCTGGCAAGCCTTTATAACCATCGCCAAAAACGTACTTTCTAGGACGATAATTCAGTTTTCTGAAGAGTAAATTGGTTTTTTTATACAATTCATTTTGTCGCTCAATCGTATAAACTTGAGCTTTCATTTCTAGTAATACCGCACATTGATAACCACTTCCAGTTCCTATTTCCAGTACTTTATCGCCTGCTTTTAATTCCAGCAATTGGCTTTGAAACGCCACTGTAAAAGGATGAGATATGGTCTGGTCTGCTCCTATGGGAAATGCTTTGTTTTTATAAGCGTGTTCTAAAAACGAGCTGTCTAGAAACAAGTGTCTAGGCACTTGATTCATAGCATCTAGCACTTTAGAATCTGTAATCCCTTTATCGCGCATTAAATCTACTAACTGACGGCGCTTTCCTTTATGTATGTAATTATCTTCGATAAGATCAAAAGTAATTTCAACATTCTTTATTTCCCATTCAAAAGACTACTATTTTTCAACAAAAATTTGCTAATAAATAGTCACAACTACCTTTTAACTAACGATATTTTAACGATCTATTACTTATTTTTACAAAAATGCGATAATTATGCTCAAAGCTGGAGTTCTAGGTGCTGGCCACCTCGGTAAAATACACCTTAAACTACTACAACAAAGTGAACGCTACAACCTCATAGGATTCTATGATGCCGATGCTCAAAATGCAACAAAAATTGAAGAAGAGCTAGGGTACAAATATTACTCTGATGTAGATGAACTCATTGCAGCCTGCGATATGATAGATGTAGTAACGCCTACTTCTTATCATCACTCTAGCGGTATGAAAGTTCTCGAGGCTGGTAAACACTTGTTTATAGAAAAACCGATAACGGTTACTGTAGAAGAAGCTGATGAATTGATCTCGCTTTCGCGAAAGCGGAATCTAAAAGGTCAAGTAGGACAAGTGGAGCGTTTTAACCCAGCATTTAGATCTGTGGCAAATCGTTTTGATAATCCTATGTTTATTGAAACACATCGACTGGCAGAATTTAATCCGCGAGGTACAGATGTAAGTGTGGTACTAGATTTAATGATTCACGATATAGATGCGATACTAAGTGTGGTAAAAAGCAAAGTGAAGAGCGTGAGCGCAAGTGGCGTGTCTGTAATTTCTGAGACGCCAGATATTGCAAATGCTCGTATAGAGTTTGAAAATGGCTGTGTGGCAAATCTTACTGCAAGCCGCATCAGTCTTAAGAAAATGCGTAAAGCTCGCTTTTTCCAGAAGGACGCATATATCTCTGTAGATTTCCTGACTAAAAAAGTAGAAGTCGTACGTATGAAAGACGCTCCAGAAGTACCTGGCGATTTTGACATGATTCTACAAAATGCTGAAGGAATCAAAAAGCAAATTTATTTTGATAATCCAGATGTGACAGATAACAATGCCATTCTAGACGAATTAGAAACATTTGCTGATGCTATTGAGAATGATACCAGACCTATAGTAAACCTTGAAGATGGCGCAGCTGCTCTAGACGTAGCGCTACAAATCATTAAAGAGTTTAAGTCATTATAAGTATGAAGAAGCTCGTTTTACTAGGTCTTTTATGTGTTTTTGCATCTTGTAAAAAAGAAGCCTCTGAACCTGAAGAAGAAAAAACTACCGATTATAATTCTGAGGTTTTAGAGGATAAATTAGGAGAATTATTCAGCAACACAAATTCTAAAGGAATGGGAATTGCTCTTTTTAATGGAGATCAAATTCTTTTTGAAAGAGGATATGGTGTAAGCTCTTTAAAATATAATGTGCCCTACACTACAAAAACGGTTCAAAATATTGCTTCTATATCAAAAGTGGTTACAGGTCTTACCTTACTTAAAGCGATGGAAGGAAAAGATGTCAAACTAAATGATGACATCAATTCTTATTTACCTTTTAAAGTTAAGAATCCTTTATTTCCAGATGAGTCCATAACCATTCAGCAACTGGTAACACATACGTCTTCCATTTATGACGGTAGTTTTTATGGTAATTCTTATTATACTCTAGAAGCTGACTTTGCAGATGATCCTGATATAGATCAAGAAGAAATTAATCAACTAACGACTAAGGAAAATAGCCTATCGTTAACTGAATACCTCAAAGCTACATTAGAAGAAACAGATAGTTCTAGTAATAAATACGGTTACATAAATTATAAGCCAGGTTCAACTTATAGTTACAGCAATAATGGTGCTGGACTAATTGCACTAATAGTAGAGTCTATAACTGGTCAAGACTTTAAAACATACTCTCAAGAGCACATTATAAAGCCACTATCTCTAGAAAATTCCACTTGGCAAGATGACATTAGTAATCAGCATTCTTATTTATATAGCAAAAATGCATTGAGATATCCGTTTTATGGACTGGTAACTGCTGCAGATGGTGCCTATAGAACCAGCACGCATGAGCTTGCCATTTTAGGTCAAGAATTGATAAAAGCGCACCAGCAAGAAGGGACATTATTAAACGACAAAAGCTATGAGATGTTCTTCAAAAAATATCTAGATGAATCACATTTCAAAACCGAAAAATCTAGTAAAGCACATGAAGAAGATGGGTTCAACAAAGGGGTTTTTATCACTTATGAACGTGGTGGCATAGGACATTCTGGCGGCGATCCAGGAGTAACTACTCTACTCTATTTTCATCCTGAAACTCATAAGGGATTTGCGCTCTTATTCAATTCAGACTTTAATACTGATGAAGAAGAGGAAGCTTTTCTATCTATTGCTGAGCTTATGAATGCAGAAATTGCTAAAAAACAAATTAAATAGACCGGTTAACATCGGTACATCATAAAATAAATTACAATGAAAAATATTACAGTTATAGGTGCAGGAACAATGGGAAATGGTATTGCACATACGTTTGCACATTCAGGTTTTAACGTTGCTCTTGTCGATATTTCACAAGATGCTATAGACAGAGGTTTAGGAACTATTTCTAAAAACCTAGATCGCATGATTGCCAAAGAACGCATCACAGAAGATGATAAAGCGACCACTCTAGGGAACATTACGTCATATACAGATCTTAAAGAAGGTGTCTCTCAAGCAGATCTTGTGGTAGAAGCAGCGACAGAAAATGTTGATCTAAAATTGAAAATATTTGGTGATATGGATCAGTTTGCTCCAGCAAATTGCATTTTATCTACTAACACGTCTTCGATATCTATTACTCAAATTGCTTCAGTAACTAAGCGACCAGAGAAAGTAATCGGTATGCATTTTATGAATCCAGTACCTATCATGAAACTCGTAGAAATCATACGTGGTTATTCTACCAGTGATGAAGTTACAGAGACTATAATGACGCTTTCGCGAAAACTAGGTAAAACACCAACTGAGGTAAACGATTATCCTGGTTTTGTAGCAAACCGTATTTTAATGCCTATGATTAACGAGGCGATAGAAACACTTTACAATGGTGTTGCAGGAGTAGAAGAAATTGATACCGTAATGAAATTAGGTATGGCACATCCTATGGGACCTTTACAGTTAGCAGATTTTATAGGTCTTGATGTTTGTTTGAGCATATTAAACGTAATGCACGATGGTTTCAAAAATCCTAAATATGCTCCTTGCCCGTTACTAGTAAATATGGTAATGGCAGGTAAAAAAGGTGTGAAGTCTGGAGAAGGGTTTTATGACTATTCTGAATCTCGTAAAGCTGAAAAAGTGAGTGCTAGTTTTAGATAAAGTTTTCAATTAAAATGATGCGAGAAAGAAAGTATCGAGGATTTCAAAATCTATGGGAAGACATAGCATCTTGGGTAGAATTCAATAAAAATATTGATCTCGATTATTTAAATAGTCGCCAGCGCGATTGGGTTAAAATATGGATCAGTCCGTTTTCTGACCTTTCTTTAACGGGCAGTGTTATACCTCAACCTAAAGGAAAAGCGAGAAGACTAATTACTCAAGGACTTGTGGATATTTATAAAGCTCGTAAAAAAGAACTGGACAAAATAGGTAAACCTTACTATTTAAAAATATGGTTGAATGATCGTAGGTTTTCTAACTCACAAGTGGTTTGTGCTATAGATGATTGTATTGATTTCTATGAAAACACGCATGCACGACCAGAACATTCCATTGAAATAGAAAACTCCGGAATAGCTGATGTTGCCATGAAATATCCCGAATTTACTTGGGAACATCGACTTGATGAAGAATTATTAAACTTTAATGAATTGGGTTCTCCAGATGATTATCATAAAATGGAACATTATTTAGAGGAGAAAAGATGGTACGATAATCAGGTAAAGAAAAAACACCGAAAAATAACAGATCCTAACTTTCCTGATGTCGATTATCGTGCCTTTAAGAAAGGAAATGTCTGGCTAGGAGAAATTAAATAAATATGCCTAAAATAAAACCATTTAAAGGAGTACGAGCAGCAGCAGATAAAGCGGCGCACCTCATCTCGCGCACCTACCAAGATTATGGTAAAAAAGAATTGAAGGCGCAACTCAAATACAATCCTTATAGTTTCTTACAAATACTTAATCCTGGTTATAAGTTTAATCAAGAAATTTCTGGAATTGAGCGTTTCAGTTTAGTACGCAATAGGTATTTAGAATTTAAAGAAGAAGGGTATCTAATTCAAGACGAGCAACCAGCTTTTTACTTGTATGAAAATATAGATCCTCATCACAGTTATACTGGGATCATTGCTGGTACCAGTACTAAAGATTATCAAGATAACAAGATTAAAAAACACGAAGACACTCTAAGTTTTAAAGAGGTTCTTTTTAAAGATTATTTAAAGTCGGCTGGATTTAATGCAGAGCCTGTTTTACTTACCTACAAAGATAGACCAGATATCAACCAGATGATCGATCAGGTAAAACAGCGTCAACCAGACACCTTTTTCTCCACAACAGATTTTAATTCTCATAAAATTTGGGCGATTACAGATCCTCAAATGATAGAGAGTCTAGAGAAACAATTTCAAGAGATACCAGAACTTTATATTGCAGATGGTCACCACCGCAGTGCCAGCTCTTCCTTATTATCTCAAGAAATGGATCCTGATCAAGAAAGCTATCATTACTTTATGAGCTTGCTTATTGCCGAAGATCAACTTAATATTTATGAGTTCAACAGGCAGGTAAAAGACCTCAACGGACTGACTAAAGAGGAGTTTTTAATTCGTTTAGATCAAAAATTTAGGATACAAAATCGAGGAATAGAACTTTATAAACCGTCTAAAAAACATCATTTTAGCATGTATTTAGATGGTGAATTTTACAGCTTGTACCTGCGTAAAGGATTGTACGAGATCACAAATCCACTACAAGATCTGGATACCCAAATGCTCTACGATTTAATCCTTAAACCTATCTTAGGTATTGAAGATTTGCGCACTGATTTAAGGATTAGATACAGTTATGGTAAACATGACATCATGCATATTAAGGAGCGTGTAGATAAGCATGAGTTTGCGGTAGGCTTCGGTCTATTTCCAGCAACGGTAGAGCAAATGAAATCCATTGCAGACGCTGACTTGAGAATGCCACCTAAAAGTACTTTTATACGTCCCAAACTACCCAGTGGATTAATAATTTATGAATTTTAGAAATGAGCACAATTAAAGAATCTTTGTTACGCTTTCGCGAAAGCGTGCAACCACAAGCAACTCTTGTAGCAGTAAGCAAAACGAAACCTAAAAGCGATCTAGAAGAGGCTTATGCGGCCGGTCAACGCCATTTTGGAGAGAATAAAATTCAAGAAATGACCGAAAAATGGGAAACCTTGCCAAAAGATATTTGCTGGCACATGATAGGTCATACACAACGTAATAAGGTCAAATATATGGCACCTTATGTGCATTTGATTCATAGTGTGGACTCTCCAAGATTACTTAAAGAAATTAATAAGCAAGCAAAGAAAAACGATCGTGTTATAGATTGTTTATTGCAAATTCACATCGCGAGAGAAGATTCAAAATTTGGTTTTGACGAGGAAGAATTAATTGCGTTGTTAAATGATCAAGCGTTTAAGGATTACAAAAACGTCCAGATTAAAGGACTAATGGGAATGGCTACTTTTACTGATAACCATGATCAAGTGAGAGAAGAGTTTCAATCGCTAGCTGCTACTTTTGAAAAAATCAAAAACGATCAATTGCTAGATGCTAGACATAATTTCACTGAACTTTCTATGGGAATGACTGGCGATTATAAAATTGCACTGGAAGAAGGAAGTACCATGGTACGTATAGGAAGTGCGATTTTTGGTGCTAGAGATTAAGTTCACAGTTGCAGTTCAACAGTTTTTTATAACGTATTCCCAGATAATAGTCTGAAAGAACTATTTGATGGTAAAAACAAAAAAGGGATGAAATTAAATTTCATCCCTTTTTTTTATGACTCATAATTAATGATTAAAGCACCTCACTTAAATCATATCCGCCAAATTTTTTCATATAAGATCTAACTGAACTACCGTAGGCATCTTTACTACTTAAATTTCCATTAGACTTTAAAAATTTTCTTACGCCTCCAGGACCAGAAAGGTGAGCTGCTGCCAGAATACCACTTTCTGTAACTTTTACACCTGCAATTGTTTTTCCCTCATATTTTTCAATATAAGGTTCTAAGGATTTATGGTTATATCGTAAGTACTTGAGGAAAACACGCTCCTGTAAATTTACAGAGTTAAGAAACGCCTCTGTATCTGTAACACCAAAATGAGCTAGCGTTGTAGCACCAAATTGATACTTACCTAAGTAACCCAGCGTATTTACACGCCAGTATTGACCTCTTGATTCTTTGAAAGCAAGCGCTTCCTTAAAAGAGATAAAACTATCTTCACCAGAAGTAGCCAGAGAAAGATCCCTCAAACTAGGTTCTTCTAACAAAGGAGCTTTAATAGGTCCTTTTACTTTAGTCTCAGTAGAGGTTACATAATCAGTAATAACATCTAGAGTACTAGAATCGGTATTAGAACTCGTCGTGTTAAATACCGAATAGCTCATCAATAGCAAAGCTGGATAAGCGAC
>NZ_MAAX01000109.1 GCF_002162835.1 Nonlabens dokdonensis | reverse complement strand
CAACTATAAGCATGATGTTACTTATTCCTATGCCGCCAGATAACAGGACAAGTGCACCTACCACATAGCCTACTAATGAGAGAACATCAAATAAGCCTGTAAACTTTGCAAACTCTTCTGCAAGATCCCAATTTCCTATTGCTCTGGTGTCCTCAGGATGAACGTTACGTTGTTCTCGCATGATAGATAAAACTCTAGGTTTTAATTGTGTCATGCTTACATCATTATTTGCGGTAATTGCCATCCATCCTACATTGTCTGCAGTATTGAATGCTTTCCCAAAAGTTGTAAATGGAATGAATATAGTGTTTGCTTCTTCTTCACTGTCACCTTGTGTACTGGGATTTTGAAAAACACCTACTACTTTAAAGTTTACCCCTTGCAATTTGATATAAGTTCCTATAGGTTCTTCACCTAGGTCATAAAGTGCCTTTACTACATCTGTACCTATTACTGCACTTTTCATTTCCTTTTGGATATCTGAGTAGTTGATCCATCTACCTTTAATAATATCCATGTATTGTTGATTGATAAACTCTGGATAATCACCATTAACTTGAAAGGCACCAGTTTTTTCATTACGGGAAACATTATTTGCTCCTCTATAACCGCCTAATTGCAGGCGTGGAGACACATATTGTAACTGTGGTAATTTTTCTTTGAGAACAGCAACATCAGCTAGCTTAAATTGAACACGACGTCCTTTATTCATTCCTTTATATGGTATAGAAGTACTTTGACCCCACATAAACATGGTGTTTGTGGCGCGATTACCAAAGTTTGCAGTTGCTCCATTCTTGAGACCATTAGTTAAGGCAAGTAGAGTAACTAAAATGAATATACCCCAAAACACTCCAAAAGCGGTTAGTATTGTCCTCAATTTATTTGAATTGAGCGCTTCTAATATTTCATTCCATCTATCTCTACTAAACATATTATTCGTCTCTTAATGCTTCTATAGGTTTAATATTTGCAGCTCTTCTGGCAGGAATAAACCCTGCAAGTGCGCCAGAAACCACTAAAATTATCACTGTAGTAATAGAAGTAGTAAAATCAACAGTTGGGTTTTTAATAAAGTCCATTTCTATAGATGGACCTACTAATTCTAGTATTCCTACCCCTATAAAAAGACCTACAAATCCAGCTATTGCTGTAATAAATATGGATTCTTGTAGGACCATCCATATGATCTCGCTAGGTAGAGCTCCTAGTGCTTTACGTATCCCTATTTCTTTAGTTCTTTCCTTTACTACTATAAGCATAATGTTTCCTACACCTACTACTCCAGCTATGATAGTCCCTATACCTATGAACCAAAATACAGCTCTAATGGTATCTATTAAACCATATATTTTTTGTGCTTCTTCTAAGGTATCATCTACTCTTATAGCAACTCTATCGTCAGGAGCAACACTAAACTTAGTTCTTAAGTCTTGATCAATAGATTCACTCATAGCAGCACTTAGAGCTACTGCTTCATCAAAATTATCACTCATTTTTACCGTATATGCAATACGGTCAATATTCTCACCTGCGTTAAATACTTTTTGCGCTGTGGTAATAGGTATAAATAAACGGGATTCTTCTCTAGAACCACCAGGATCGGTATAAACTCCCACGACTATAAAGTTGATGTTATTATTAAGTAAGATTGTTTTACCTATAGGGTTTGTGTTAGGGAAAAGGTCTTCTTTCATTTGATAGCCTATAACACCTACTTTACGAGACTCCTCTATATCTGATTGTGATATGTAACGGCCTTGTGACAATGTAGCGTTTTCTATCCATTGCTGGTCTGCAAAAACTCCTTCTATACGGTAACTGCCTTGTTTTTCTTTATAGTTTACTTGTCCACCCCATGATCTGTATAAGCTAGTTTTATACTCTATTTGCTCTTTATATTTTTCATTGAGATTTTCATAATCCTTATTAGTCATTTGCAACCTGCGACCAGGATTAAGCCCTTTGTAACCTTTAGTGGTAACTCTAGTGCTTACACTTATACGATTAGTGGCATCTTGTTCAAATTGGGTACGTACGCCATTCTCAATTCCTGAAGAGAACCCTAGAAGAATGACGAGTATTAATATTCCAGATGCAACTGATAAGCTAGTAAGAAACGTACGTAGTTTATTCTTGTTAATAGTATCAAATATCTCTTGCCAGCGTTCTATATTAAACATGGGCTTTTGCTTTTATTTGATTTACCAGCCTATCATCGATTATACGTCCATCTTTTAAGTTAACTATACGTTTAGTCATCTCTGCTATATCGGGCTCATGGGTAACCACTAGAATGGTTCTTCCTTCTTCATTAATGCCCTGGATCAAGTCCATAACCTCATAAGAGGTCTTGGTATCTAAGGCGCCCGTAGGTTCATCTGCTAGAAGAACTTTGGGATCGCTTGCTAGTGCTCTTGCAATTGCTACACGCTGTTTCTGACCTCCAGAAAGCTGATTAGGTAAATGATCTGCCCAGTCTGCAAGTCCCACTTTTTCTAGGTAGTGCATTGCTTTTTCATCACGCTCTTTACGTCCTACTTTCTGGTAATAAAGAGGTAATGCTACATTATCAATAGCATTCTTATAACTTATAAGATTAAAAGACTGAAAAATAAAACCTAAGAATTTATTGCGGTATTGAGCTGCAATTTTCTCATTTAAATTTTTGATAGGAGTATTATCTAATGTATAAGTACCGCTATCAGCCTCATCTAGCATTCCTAAAATATTTAACAATGTAGATTTACCAGATCCTGATGAACCCATGATGGATACTAATTCACCTTCTTTTACAGAAAAATCAATACCTTTTAAAACGTGCAATGAGGTATTTCCTGTAATGTAAGATTTGTGTAAATCAGTTATTTCTATCATGGTTAGTGCGTATAAAGTATATCGAACAAGTCTATTTAAACTAGACTGTAAATTTCTACACTTGTTACACTAATAGTGATAATTATATGTTAATTGATTCTTAACGTAGTCTTTGGATCGACTGACTTGTTAAACACCTAATTGATTTAATTATCCACCTCTTCAGATTTTTTTTGGGTGTTTTTGTAAATCATGTAAATAATGGCACCTACTAGAATGTATGGAAATGCCATTAGATAAGTAATTCCATTATTAAGCCCTTGTGCTGCTGCGGTGTCTCCAGAACTTTCTATTACAGCACGACACATGGCGCATTGCGCTTTCGCGAAAGCGGGAACACTAAAAACAATAAATAATATAAATAGCTTTTTCATATTTATATCTTAGTAGTAAGGTTGCATGAAAACATACACTAAAACTCCTGTAACTGCTATGTACATCCATATAGGAAAAGTCCACTGAGCTATTTTTTTATGCTTTTCAAATTTCTTGTTCCATGCAAAATACATAGTATAAAGGACGAGAGGTAAAATGATTCCTGAAAGTACAATGTGACTTACTAGAATGAATAGATATAGGTACCTTAAAGGCGCATCGTTAGGATAGGCAACAGGTTCATTACTTATTTTTGAGATGACATAACTTACTAAAAACACTGCACTCAGTACAAATGCTGTAGTCATTACCCATCTGTGAGCGGTGCGGTTTTGTTTTTGTATAAGTATATATCCGCTGGCAAGTAATACGGCAGTCATACCATTAAGGACAGCATGGAATAAAGGAAGTAAACCGGCGTCTATGCCTAAAAAATTGTATCGCTCTGGCATAAGCATAAGTAACACTACAACTAATGGTACTAAAATAGAAATTGTAATAATTATTGCAGGACCTCTTTTTTCTAACATAATTTTACTTGTTTAATAAAGTTTCAGCATCTTGAATGATCTCTTGAATTTGAGCTGGAATATCGTTTTCTTGTACGCCGTTATAATGATAGATCCAGTTTTCATTTTCTTCATCTATTCTTACTTTACGAGATCTTATATAACCATTTCTATCAACAAGGGCAAAATTACCGCTGTGCTCGAAGCGTATACTCTCATTCTCACTTTCGGCAACGTAGGCGTTAAAACCTTCTCTACTTAATTTATAGATAGCATCTTTATTTCCAGTTAGAAAAAGCCACTTATCGTTTGCATTATATTTTTTTGAATACTCTTTTAAAACCTCTGGTGTGTCATTATCTGGATCTATGGTAATAGATACGGTACGAAAGTCTTCTAGGTTTTCTAAGGCTTGATTTATTTTGGACATATTCATACTCATAGGAGTGCAAATAGTAGGACATGTAGTAAAGAAAAAATCAATGACATAAACTTTGCCTAGTAAATCCTGATTTGTAATAGTGTCGCCATTTTGATTCACAAATTCAAAATCTGGTACTTTGTTGAATTTTTTTAGAAACTTGTCAGCTACTGGGATGCGATTTTCTGTCCTATTGCTATCTACAACCTTATCTTTATTGATGTAATGAATCACATTAGTTACCGCAAAGACACCAAATATCACTATGATTATAGCTAGTCCTATATAGTATGGAGTATCTTTTTTCTTATTCATTATTTTGAATTTTTTCGTCTCTATTTTTCTTAAAGGCAAATCTATATTCAGCGAGAAGAACTCTAATATCGTCCATCATTCTTTTATTCAAATTTGCTATTAAATAGGTGTCATATCCATAAACCATTCCTAGTTCCTCGTCATTTGTGCGGCCACGTAGAGATCGTTGCTTATCAATTACAAAAGCATGTTCTGAAGAAAGGTCTTTATTAAGCGTTAAATTAGATTGAAATGAATTGAAAAGATCATTAATGGCTTTATCTGTACCTATGATAAAGTGCCAATCAGATAAATCGGTGGTTTCTGCCATTTGTGCTTTGATTTCTTCTATATCGGTAGCGCCTTCTTTAGGTAATACACTTATCATTTGAAAGCCATCAAATTCATGAAAATCTTTATAAATCTTTTCATTTACATTTGAAACGTAACCTATTCTTTTATAAGGCTCGCTACCTAAAAACGTAACTATAGAAACACTGTCTTGAAGTCGGATCTTGTTACCATCTATGGTTTCAAATCTATCCAGTTCCATTACTTCTTCAGTAACAATAGGTAGTGTTTTAAAATGATGTTCTCCGTTTAAAAAAAATAAGTAGGTAAGCAGTGGCAGAGCAAATAGAATTATTAGGACACTAATAATAGCGACCCTACTAGTTTGTTTAATTCCTTCTGCTTTAGGTAAATCTGACATAATTTAATTTTAAACAAATTTGACAATTGGGTATAAAAAAGGACGGATTAAAACCGCCCTATTTATTTAACTACCTAGTCGTCATTAGAAGTCTGTACTTACAGCAGCACTTTTATAAACTTCATAGATATAATCACCTTCTACTAACAGTATAGCAATAAGGTATATAATTAAGAATACTGCTGTCCATACTACAGCTCTCCTTAAACCACTTATTTCATCTCGCATGTGCATGAAATCCCAAGTGATATAGTAAGCTTTTACTATTGTAAGTATTATAAAAATCCAGTTTAAAAACTTTAACTTTAAAAAAGTACCGTTCAAGAAATCAGGTTTAATATATCCTAAAGCTACTTCAATAATAGTAACGATAGAAAGGAATATTAGAACACCCCAAATCTTTTGAGTATTAGATTTAAATTTAACAAGACCTCTAAAAATCTCTAATTTATGTTCTGCGTGTCCGTCTGAATGTGCTGCGTGATCTGCCATTTTAATATCTTAAATAATTTATACGAGGTAGAAGAATGTAAATACAAATACCCAAACTAAATCTACAAAGTGCCAGTAAAGACCTACCTTTTCTACCATCTCATAACTACCTCTTCTCTCATAGGTTCCTAAAAGAACATTGAAGAAAATGATAATATTAAAGATTACACCAGAGAATACGTGAAAACCGTGAAAACCAGTGATGAAAAAGAAAAAGTCTGCAAATAGTGGAGCGCCATATTCATTTTCTGTAAGATTAGCACCTTCTACTACGCTTACGGCATCTTTATTCAACTTTGCTAAAGCATCTGCTCTAGAAAGAACTAATTTTTCACTAGCTCCAGTTTCTTCGTTTAAAACTAATTGTTGTGTTCTTATGGTGATGTCAGGATTTGATTTAAATCCTTCCATAACTTCTTGAAGTGTATAAGAGGCATTGTACTGACCAGAACTTTCAAACCAGATACCGTCATTGTTTCCGTAAGGTTCTACATCTCTAGGACCTACTGAAGCAAACTCGTCAAGTGCGACACGTTTCTTATGGTCATTTACATCTACAAATTGTAATATTTTACCACCTTTAGTCTTAACAGCTCCATACTCACCAGCGATAAAGTTTTTCCATTCCCAAGCTTGTGAGCCTACAAATATTAAACCTCCTATAACGGTAAGAAGTAGGTATAAAGAAACTTTTTTCTTATCCATATGATGACCTGCATCCACTGCAAGCACCATAGTTACAGAAGAACCAATCAAAATAAAGGTCATCAATGCTACATAGAACATTGGAGCATCAGTCCCATGTAAAAATGGAAAGTGATTAAAAACCTCATCTGCAATAGGCCATTCTTCAATAAATTTGAATCTTGAAAAACCATAGGCAGCAAGAAATCCTGTAAAAGTAAGCGCATCCGATAGGATGAAAAACCACATCATCAGTTTTCCATAGCTGGCATTAAGAGGCTTAGTATCGCCTCCACCCCATTTTTGTCCTTCGGTACCAGTAGTAGCTACTGTTGTATCCATAACATTAGATTAGTTGTAAGTTGTTGCAAAAATAGGTTAAAAAATATCTTTAGCAAAAACTAAAAACAGAAGAAGAAAAATCCATAACACATCAACAAAGTGCCAGAAAATCGCTCCTAATTCAAAACCTAACATTTCATCTTTTGAATATTTTTTAGAAACTGCTTTAAAAGTAATGACAGTCAGTGAGATAAGCCCTGCAACAATGTGAGCAAGGTGTGCCATAACAATAATGTAGATGAAGGAACCTGCGACACTACTTCCTTTTCCAGTAAAAAATATTCCTGCGTCAGTTAAAGAGCCAAATCCATAAAATTGCATGACTACAAAGACAGTTCCTAACAAAAATGTTATTCCAGTCATCAAAGACGCTCCAGAGAGGTTGTTACTTTTCAAGCTCTTTTTAGCTAGAAATAGAGTTAAAGAACTTAATAAAATGATTCCTGTACTATAGAAAAACTCTGATGGAAGTTCTACTTCTACCCAATCTCTACGACTGCTGCTTATTATATAAGCACTAGTTAAACCAGCAAACATCATTAACAAACTCATGATGGCAAACCACATCATCTGTTTTTTTGATCTTGCGATTTTTTCCTTAATAGGTAATTGCGTTATATCTGTCATTATTATCTTAAAAATTTATCTACTACGTATATAATCTGAATTAGAGTGATGTAACTCACACTAACTAGCATTAATTTCTTCGCAACCTCGTTACTACGTTCTTTGTATAATTTAAAAGCGTAGTATAAAAACCAAGCACCTAGTGCTCCTACAATAATAGCGCTCCATATGGTCATGTAAAGTTCACCAGTCACTCCAAAAACTGGAATCAAAGAAACCATAACCGTCCAGATCGTATACAATATAATTTGCATGGCAGTTCCTTTATCTGCCGCACCAGTAGGCAACATTTTAAAACCACCTGCTTTATAGTCGTTCTCTAGCATCCATCCTATCGCCCAAAAGTGTGGAAATTGCCAGAAAAACTGCAACATGAATAATGTGCCAGGTTCTATCCCAAAATTTCCACTTGCAGCTACCCAACCTAACATATAAGGAATCGCACCTGGAAAAGCACCTACAAAAACACAAAGTGGTGTTCTTGTTTTTAAAGGTGTGTAAACCGCGGCATAAAGCACAATACTCAACGCCCCAAAAAACGCTGTGGCAAAATTGATCAAATAGAGCATATAAATACCACTCAAAGCCATGATCAAGCCGTAAATCCATGCACTTTGTACAGAAACACGTCCAGTAGGCAATGGCCTATTTTGAGTGCGCTTCATTAACGCGTCTAGATCTTTCTCTATAATTTGATTAAAAACATTTGAAGAGCCTACCAGAAAATAACCACCTACCACAAGTAGAATGATGGTCCATAGATCATAATTATTTGCGGCAAGAAAATAACCAGCAATAGAAGAAAACACTACTACTACCGATAGTCTCGGTTTAGTGATCTCAATGTAATTTTGAATTACACTAGGAGATTTTTCTATGGCAGTCGTTTCACTCAAAAAAGCTGTTTTTTAAAGGTTTGCAAAGATACCTCACAACTCCTTTGCCGCAAAGATTTTGTATAGCTTTCAGAGGATTTTATGATTATAGAAGAATGTACTTGTTTCGCTTTCGCGAAAGCGAGATCACAAACAAAAAAAGAGAGCCATATTAGAATAGTCCTGTGACTTTCCTTTATTTGTCACATGGAGCTTGTAGAAATGGATTTGGATACGAATAATACGCAACTTCGACAAGCTCAGTTTGACATTTAGTTATTGATTTATTACAATATGTTAAAAAACAAAATTTACAATCCTCCCTGGAATTACAACTGCTTTTTTAATCGTTTTCCCTTCCAATTGTTGCTGTACTTTCTCGTTAGCCAGCACCATTTTCTCCAACTCATCTTTTGAAACGTCTACCGGTAAATCCAGTGTAAATTTCATTTTACCGTTAAAAGAAATAGGATACGTCTTACTGCTTTCTACTAAGTGCTTTTCATCAAAAACTGGGAAAGGCGCTTCACTTATAGACTCCTTATGACCTAATAATGACCATAATTCTTCGGCGATGTGCGGTGCATATGGTGATACAAGAACAGCAAGTGGTTCTAACACTTCACGACTATTGCATTTTTGAGCGGTCAACTCATTTACCGCAATCATGAAACTACTCACACTTGTATTAAATGAAAAGTTCTCAATATCATCTTGCACCTTTTTAATAGTCTTGTGCAAGGTTTTCATGCTATCTGGTGATGCTTTTTCTTCACTAACAGAAAAACCAGCATCGTTATGATACAGTTTCCACAGCTTTTTCATAAAACCATAAACTCCAGTAATACCAGCAGTATTCCATGGTTTAGCCTGCTCTAGCGGACCTAAAAACATCTCGTACAAACGCAAAGTATCTGCTCCATACTGATCACAAATATCATCTGGGCTAACGACGTTGTATTTAGACTTAGACATTTTTTCTACTTCACGAGAGACTTTGAATGTTCCGTCTTCAGCGGTAATGAATTCTGTAGACGCATAATCTGGACGCCAAACTTTAAAAGCCTCCATATCCAATTCATTCTGAAGATTAACTAAAGAAACGTCTGCATGAAGCTTTCTTCCTGACTTGATATTCAAATCCTTAGCTTTTACGCCTTGAGAAATAAATCTTTTTTCAATCTTACCATCAACTTCAATCTCTAATTCCTTCACAAAAGCACTCTCACCCAAAATCATCCCTTGATTGATCATCTTTTGGAAGGGTTCTTCTACCGTGACTTTACCTAGATCGTGTAATAACTTTACCCAGAATCTACTGTACAACAAGTGACCGGTCGCGTGCTCGCTACCACCTATATATAGATCTACGTTATTCCAATATTCTTGTGCTTCTGCAGAGAACATCTCGTCCTCGTTGTTAGCATCCATGTATCTGAACATGTACCATGAACTACCTGCCCAACCTGGCATGGTGTTCAATTCTAGCGGATACACACAATCTCGATCGTCATCATTAGAAACGACTTTATTTTCTTGAGTACACCAGCTCCAAGTTGTTGCACGACCTAATGGTGGCGCACCATCTTCAGTAGGTAAATATTCATCAACTTCTGGCAATTCGATAGGCAAGTGCTTGCGATCTATCATTTGTGGTAATCCATCCTTATAATATACCGGGAAAGGCTCACCCCAATAACGCTGTCTAGAAAATACCGCGTCACGCAGTCTATAATTGGTTTTTCCTTTTCCTGCTCCTATTTCTTCAAGTTTTTGAATCGCTGTGTACATCGCTTGTTTGTAACTCATTCCGTTTAAGAAATCGCTATTACAAAGAGGTGTTTTATCTTTAGGCGTGTAGGCTTCCTCAGAAATATCTACACCTTCAAATATATTCTTGATTTCAGGCATTCCTTCCTGACCAGCAAAAAAGTTGGCAAATGCATGATCACGCTCATCACCACATGGTACTGCCATTACAGCTCCAGTTCCATAACCAGCCAATACATAATCACCTATCCAAACGGGAACTGGCTCACCACTCAATGGATGCGTAGCATATGCTCCAGTGAATACACCAGAGATAGTCTTCACATCGGCCATGCGCTCTCTTTCAGATCGTGCTGCTGTTGCTATTTTATAAGCCTCTACCGCGTCTTTTTGAGCCGCAGTAGTAATTTGATCTACCAGTTCATGTTCTGGTGCAAGCGTCATGAATGTTACTCCATAAATAGTATCAGGTCTGGTGGTAAAAATATCTATTCGCCCCATTGCCTGCGGCATTTCCCCAGTGGGGACAGTTGGATTGTGCTTCGATTCTAGTTGAAACGAGACCATGG
>NZ_MAAX01000212.1 GCF_002162835.1 Nonlabens dokdonensis | reverse complement strand
GACACGATCCATTATCAATAGTATAAGTAAAACTATAAGGGCTGCCTAAAACTGTAAATCCAGTAATGTCAACAATATTAGAAACAGTCGCATTAGACGCATCTGTCCACACACCCATATTGTTATCTTGTGAGCCATCAAGACTGTTGAATAAATCAAATGGAGAATTTGCGGCCAAGTCATTTTCACAAAATTGAGTCGTGATTGCAGTTCCAGCATTAGGGTCTTCTAAAACAATGACTTGAACAGTAGTAGTATTTTCAGGACATGGATTAGGCAAAGCGTTTTGAACATAAGTAAAATCATAAACACCAGGAGTAAAACCTGTCAAGTCTACAGGAGAAGTCACACTAGGCGCCGCACTAGTAGTTCCTTGTGTCCATATCCCACCAGTATCCTCATTATCTAACAATAAAAATAAATCATAAGAGACAGGTAACTGAGCTACACAGAAACTAACAGGGCTAGCGGCTGAGGCTATACCTGAAGAAAGAATTTCTAATATTTCAATGGTTATGGTTGCTGTTTCATCTGGACACGCATTTTGTCCCGCAACTGTGTAGATAAAGTTGTATGTTCCTACACCTTGACCACTGAGGTTAATAGTTCCTTGATCGCCGTTAGAAATTGCGATAGGTCCAGTCCATGTTCCACCATTATCTGCAGTAGGTCCTAATAATGGAAATAAGTCTATATCTGTAGTAGGGATATTATCTTCACAATATTCTTGACTGTTATTCATACCAGCATCAGCTGGATCATTAATTTCTACAACTATTGCTACAGGATCGCTATCACAGAAAAAATTATCTGCTTGCACATAATAAGTTGCTCCGTCCACTAAAGCTTCTGTACCTATAAATGCTGGTGGAATTGGGTTATTAGAGCCGTCCACACTACTATACCAGTTAAAGTTATCTGTTGTACCAGGATCTAAATCATTAACGACTGGATTTGAGTCTGAACAAAATTGCTGTACCAACGGCGGATTTGGAACCGCTGGAGATGGGAAAACTGCAGTACTTCCCGTTTGAATCTGACTCGTACAGCCAGTAGCATCAGTAAATACAATAAAATAATTTGCATTTCCTGACAGCATCATCGTTGGGTTTAACTGATTAGTCAGTAAAAAATCACTATAAATTTGCACACTACCACCAGTAGGAATACTAGCTGAAAGAGCTTCATCTATATAAGACTGTATAGTAGGATTTTCATTAGAGCAGAAAATGGCATCTAGACTCAATAAAGTTCTATCTACTACAAAATCGATAGTTAGCGCTGGACGTGTACCACAAGAGCCAGAACTATCTCCTGCATAATATGTCCCTTCACGCACTAGTTGAATGCCAGGCAAAGGCATGCCACCTGTAGGATTCAAATACCAACGGATGTCATTGCCAGGAGCGGCAATGGCAAAATTATCTAAATCATTGATATCTAGTCCTGCAGCGTCACAAATTACTTGAGTGTTGATAGGTATTGTAGGACATTGCGCTTGGACAATTTGAGACAAGCATAAAAAAGAAATAATCCATAATAAACGATTATTCCTCATTTTGAGGGGTAAAAGTATCTTCATAAAAAAGGCCTGTAAAACAGAATTTAAGGAAATGCAAAAATAGATTGCGATCTTCGAGACGACAAAATAAATAGAAACTTAAATTTAACAACAGATAAATGGCAAAAAAATACCGTTAATCGATAAAATATTACGTTTTAATCATATTTATCGGCTTATTTTTATCAATACTAAGCTTAAAATAGTTCTTATCAACAAATATTTTATAGTCAACATAGTAATTATGTTAATCTCGCTTTCGCGAAAGCGAGGAAAAAATATTAATTATAATTCTATAACCACAAAACTTATTCTCAATTTACAACTACTCAAGAGTTGATATAACAATAATTAAATAAAAGTACTTTTAAATTCCATCCTTACAGAAGTTAATAATCATGTAGATCAAGCAGTATTAATAATTATTACAATTGAATATCATGTAGTACATTCATTTAGAGTAAAAAATGTCTTAATTTTCTGGCAATTATAGACAACTATACTATTAAAAAAGGAGTTGAAAATGGCATTAGAAAAAAAACACAAGAAAATTTTAGAAAAGAATTATGCTCCTATAAGTTGGCAACTAGAATTTCTTATAGCTGGTGGTGTTATATTCTCGCTATATAAAAGCACTGATTACTTTAAGGAGCTATTTTTATTAAAGTACCCTATTAGTAATTTTGATTATGATCAAGGTCTTCTCTTTTTTGGCACCTATGTATTAACAAGAGCCTTACTTATAGGCTTTGTTGCAAATGTTCTTCTCAGAGGAGTGTGGATGGCATATTCTGGTATTTCTTATTGGTATCCTAAAGGTGTTTCTTTTGAAAAGCTTAAATTAAATCATGAGCAGTTAGATCAACTACGATACAAAGAAAAAGCCATTACTAGGTTAACACGGTTGGATAAGTATGCTAATTTATCATTTGCAGTAGCTGTAATATTCACATTTGTTGTGCTTAGTACATTCATAGTAATGTTTCTAAGTCAGGTATTTATGGTAGAAGTACTCGGTTTATATGATTGGATCCAAGATCCATTAGTAAACTACGTCATGGCCATCTTAATTTTATTATTACAATTAGGAGTATTTGATTTTTTAAGCAAGAAAAAAACGGTAGCTAGAACAAGGTTTGCCGCTCTAAGAAGCTTTCTTTACAATATTTACTATTACGTTAGTGGTTTATTTCTTTACCGTCGTGAGCTACTTGTGCTTCGCACTAATGGCAAAACATGGGTAATTTTAAGTTTTGGCACAGCCTATTTATTACTTTGTTTATTCATTTCGGTTAATCAAATAGGAGATTTTTATCAATATGGAACCTTTAAGATTCCGCTATTTGATGATCGCACTACTTATGATGTACAAGGAGTGTACAATATGAACAGTAGTCTTTATGAAAGTAACTATAAACAAGGAAATGTTTTTTATTATGGCTGCATTCAAAGCGAAATCATTAAAGATGACTACTTAAAATTATTTGTAGTACATTGGAAACATAACGATTATTACCTTAAACATGCAATGGATAGTCTCGATTTTAAAATCAATAAGCTGCCCGGTTTTAAAAATGATAGCCTACGTAAAGATTTTTATAAGAATCGTGCAGAAACCTATAACGTTGCTATAAATCAACTTTTAAGGGTGGAAATAGATCAAAGTCAAATAAACGATATTAAATGGACGCGATATAAACATCCTCTCAGTGAAGAAGAAGGTTACTTATCTTACATACCTATTGATAGTCTTAGTAAAGGCCATCATTCTATTTCAGTAAAATCGAGTAATTACTTTACGGGAACTTATAGAAAGAATATGGTTCTATCTCTTATGTTCTGGAAATAAGAAGAGTGATTTCTGTTCCGCTTTCGCGAAAGCGAGATAAAAATAGACTACGGCATCATTTATGGAGCTATTTAAATAAAAGAATTATGAAAAAAATAGTTACAGGTTTTTTACTGTTAATAGTGGTAAGCACCATTTCATGTAAATCTAGTTTTACAGATGCTAAGCGTCAGGAATTATTGCAGTTACAGAAAGAATTAGACAATAAGCCATTTGCTTTTCAGGCCGAAACGGCTTTACCATTTCAAACCCAAGCCTTAAATAATGTAGCAAATGATTTACTATTACAATCTGGAAATAGTACCGCACGTATTAATTTAAGAGGTGATGGATATACCATTAAAATAGGAGAGATGCTTGCAAAATTTAGCCTGCCTTTTTACGGAGAACGCCGCTTAACTGGTGGCTACAACGGTACTAATACTGGCTTTGACTTTGAAAGCAAAATGAGTGATAGAAATGTAGTGCTGGAGGAAGACAATGGTTATCTCTCGTATAAATTTACAACAACTAATCAAACAGAAACCATAGATGTTAAGATCGCTATTTACAGTATGGAAAATGTGCGTGTAGATGTAAATAGCAGTCATCGTACTTTTATGAAATACGAAGGTAAACTCGTATGGATAGTAGAAGAGTAGTAGTTTAATTATTTATAAATTATATCCATGCGATTTTTTAACAAAGTACGAAGTCAATCCTTAAGTGGTAAACGCTTTAAAAAATATGTAACCTATGCAATAGGCGAGATTGTACTTGTAGTGGTAGGTATATTAATTGCTTTATGGATCAATAACTGGAATCAGTCCCAAATAGCTCAAGAAAAACAGCATATTCTAGCAGAAAATGTGCTTGAACAGATGAAAAAAGATGTCCTAGAAATTGATAAAGTCATGGCAAAAATGGACGAGCAAGAACAAATATACGAGCTGATATTAATGGATCGAGAACCTACAGAAAATGAGAAAATCATTAAGTTCAAAGAAGCCCCATTTCTAGTGACCGTAGGTTTTACCATATTAAATTTAGAACCTAAAGTAGTAAATCAATTGAGCAACGCAACTATCACTGATACAGATATGAAGCAAACTTTAAATGCGATAGAAAGTGATTATAATCTTGCACATAATGAATTAGGATTGAGTGAGGAAATTATTGTGAAAGAATTGCTGAGCAATCTCGGTTATCTAAGGGATAATTATGAGTGGTACTATAAATTGATCACCGGTCAAAGTTTGCAAGTTGATGAATATGCATATTTCAAAAGTAGTGATTACAAAAATCGTGTAGCACATATGGAACTTATTGCAATGGATTCTTATTACAGTAATTTATCCAAGTTTAGAACATCCTTACAGCAACATATAGAGGCAGTAGAGTCACTGTTAAAGTAATGATGTATTTGGTAGTCCATCATAAATATCTTATTTGACATAATATATATTATGGTTCAAAACTGATTATGGAAATAATACTTACCATGATATAATTATAAAATAATTAATGCTTTTTATATTTATAACATAAATACTATATCGCAGATTTATATAGATGTCATTGAACCATATATCCTCGTATTGCTTCAAATGATCAAGCTACAATTTTAAAATCTGATATCTTCACTATATTATAATATAGTTATGGTTTAGAAATGTTGCTACACAAATCTTAATAACGTCATGTGATAAGGATGTATAAATAGTATTATAAGATGTACTCATACCGTTTTAATAGTCACGTAATAATTCTAAGCAGCAAATATTAAAGTTATATTAAAAAAGAATGAACATTCATTTTTATTTTTAACTTTGTATCAGAATTGATTTTAATGGCACGACTTCAAAAAAGTATCGAGAAACGTAATGCACTAGTTCAAGCAACTATTGAATTAGTAAATAACAATGGCTTTCATGCAACTCCTATGAGTAAAATTGCAAAAATGGCCTGTGTATCTCCAGCTACCATCTATCTATATTTTGAAAACAAACAAGATCTAGTTAATCAAACATACCTTGAAGTAAAATCACAGTATACCAATTTTGTATTTGACGGTTTTAAAGCAAGTAATAATCTTAAACAAGATTTTGAGGCAATCTGGAAACGTATTTTACAGTTCAATACAGAAGAATGCAGTTATTCCTTTTTCTTACATCAATGTAACAATACGCCTATTATTGACGAGCCTAGCAGAGAGAAAGGAATTAAGCACTTACAACCTCTACTCGACCTATGGAAACGTGGCAAAGAGGACAAGTTGATTAAATCTTTGCCGGATCATGTTTTGTATGCCTATTCTATTAATCCGTTATCATTTTTAATGATGGCTCAAAAGCAAAATCAATTTTATTTTACTGAAGAAATAACTGAAGAAGCTTTTAAAGCTGCTTGGGATAGTATTAAATTATAAATTTTTGAATAAATAACTATGGAATTATTAGATAAATTAAACTGGAGATATGCCGCCAAAGCAATGAACGGCAAAGAAGTATCTCAGGAAAAAATTGATAACATTATTGAAGCTGCTCGTCTAGCACCTACGTCTAGCGGCTTGCAGCCTTTTGAAATAATAGTTGTAAAAAATCAAGAGATCAAAGAAAAAATAAGACCTATAGCATGGAATCAATCTGTGATTACCGATTGTTCTCACTTGCTGGTTTTTGCAGCTTGGGACACATATACAGAAGACCGTATCAATTATATGTTTGATCTCACAAATGAAATACGCGGATTCAAAAACGAAGGTTGGGAAAACTACCGTCAAAAGTTACTACAAATGTATCCTCAACAAGATCCAGAAGTGAATTTCAATCATGCTGCAAAACAAGCTTACATTGCCTTCTCACAAGCCATCATAGCCGCTGCTTATGAAGGTGTTGACGCTACTCCTCTAGAAGGATTTGATGCAGATAAACTGGACGAGATACTCGATTTAAGATCTAAAGGATTGCGTAGCGCAGTTATGTTACCGATAGGGTATCGTGATGCTCAGAACGATTGGCTTGTTGATCTTGTGAAAGTTAGAAAAAGTACGGAGGATCTGGTAACAGTATTAGATTAATAAAAGAAAAGTTGAATCAAAAAAAAAGAAAAGAATATGAAAGTATTATTTGTATTAACATCTCACGATAAATTAGGAGATACAGGAAAAAAAACTGGTTTTTGGGTTGAAGAATTTGCTAACCCATATTACACACTTTTGGATAAAGGTGTGGATATTACAATTGCGACTCCGCAAGGTGGCGCTGCTCCTATTGATCCTAGTAGTGACGGTCCAGATGCAGCAACAGAAGATACAGAACGTTTTAACAACGACGCCGAAACAAAAGAAAGAATTGCCAATACGAAAGTGCTAGCTGATATGAATCCTGATGATTTTGATGCTGTATTTTATCCTGGTGGTCATGGACCATTGTGGGATTTAGCAAATGACGCCACGTCTATTTCATTAATTGATAAGTTTAATTCTCAAGAAAAGCCTATTGGGTTTGTATGTCACGCACCAGCTGCTTTAAAAAATGTTAAGAATTCTAATGGCACTCCTTTAGTAAATGGAAAACAAGTTACCGGTTTTACTAACAGTGAAGAAGAAGCTGTAGGACTGACAGATGTTGTTCCGTTTTTAGTGGAAGATATGTTAGAAGAAAATGGAGGTATTTATTCTAAAAAAGAGGACTGGGCTGCCTATGCGATTCAAGATGGGAATTTGATTACAGGTCAGAATCCGGCATCTTCACAATTAGTAGCCGAGAAGTTACTAGATAGTCTTAACTAAAGAATGCCATTATAAGTAAAAAAGGTTGTCCCGTATAGGATAACCTTTTTTGTTTTACTACATATTTAAAGGAGTTAAGCTCAATCAAACCATACACTATACATGTAAAGTTTTTATATTTCTTAAACTGCTGTTGAATAAACTGGATTATCTTGATTTTGTGAGGATAACGACCACTTCATTCCACTTTGGTACGTTTTAATCCTATCATTGTCATTAGCATCCATCACCATCAAATATATCCACTCGTTATCTAACAAGCTCTTTAAGTTTTCATTGCGAGATAAAATATCCGTAACTCTATCTAGCGGTGCATTTATTAATACAGATAAGCGCAACGGTTGATGATATAATTCTGTATCTGTTTTACTAATAGATTGTAAAGGCAATCCCATTTTTAAATCTCCTCCATTTCCTTGTAAAACTCCAAAGCGCCCAGTGACATTCTGAGTAATTTTGGTTCCACCTCCAAAAGTATTATTATCTACGCTACTAAAATAATAATGATTATTAATCCATTGTGTTACTACCATGGGACCTTGCATAATTCCTTCTAAAGCTGCTCCGGTAACATCTTGTTTCCAGTCATAGGAATGTAAAAAACACCTGCTTTGTAAGTTTTTATTCTTGGTTGAGGATCTAGGAGCAACTATAAAACCAGCATTTTTAGCTAGTCCCCATTCTGGTCTAGTCTCGCTCCAGTTGCTTGCTTTTTTCTCTGCTAGGGTAACCGCATCCTCTACTCCTAGTCTATTGCTAGCTGCTGTTTGCTGAGCTCTTTTCAAAGCCTGCTTTAATTTTTCTAGTTGATCATTATAACCTTTAGGTACTGCAGCATCAAAAAGTACTATTTCGTCAGTTGTAGTGTTGTGCTCTGCTCCTATAAAAACGGTTTCCTGAGGAATACTTAAATTATGCTGCTTTGCTAAGATGTCTCTTACTTCTTTAAGATTAGCTAATTGTGCAAGCATACGAGCATTATGTCTTCCTGGGCTTGCTGCACAAGCTCCACAATCTAAACTAGAACCAAATGGATTATTTGCGGTGTGACTACCATGACCTGCAAATACTACTATAGGTGCAAAAGTTTTCCAACCTGTGAGATCAAAAGCTCCTTTTACAATAGCTACTTTCTCAACTAAAGGTATCCCGTTAATAGAATTTTCTTCTCCGGCGCAGTTAATTTGTGGCGTCGTAATATTCTCAAACGAGCGATCTTTTTTATTCTTCCTACGGTAAAGACTGTCAGACTTCAGTGTACGTCCTAAGAGGGAAAATGCATAGAAAAAACCAGCTCCTTCCACAAAACCAAAGGTAGACGGTAAGACATTTTTCATTCTCTTAAGAAGACGGTCTTTAAACTTGGTTAATTTGGTTTTCTTCTTGAAAGCAGCAATTTCGACATCCTTTCCAGGCATGACACTTTCTGTAACTTTATAAGCTGAACCTACGATAGGTGGACAAGATTTTCTGGTAATCTTATCTTTTAAATCAATGTAGTCCATTGCGATTCCAAAGAAACCAGCATAACCAAAAGTCTCATAATTACCTTGTGCTTCTACATGCCTTCTTATCAATTCTGATCTGGTGTCTATACAAAAGACTAATTGCGCGTCTGGTGTTTCATTAGATTCTTTAACAATCTCAGGTGTAGCTACTGCAGATATCATTACATGTTGCCAGCTGCGTTCCCAAGCTTTTAACCATACATATTTAAGGGAATCTTGGGAAGGCTTATCTTCTGTATTTGCTTTGTCTAGCAGATTAATGTTCAAATTCTTACCTATACTCAGTCGTACTGCTAGATATTGCACCAGATCTATAGGATATTGCAATTGCCAGCCAGAAGCAACTTCTGTTCTATAATTAATATAACCTGTCCATCCTGGTAAAGCAGCTATATGTTGCGTACAAATTTCAGTCCATTGCTCTTGTGGATAATCGCTTAGAACTTGTGCCAAAGCTTCTTCACTCGTCTCAGGAAGATCTTCTGTCTTATTGATCTTAACCGATTTGTCGTATTTGGCTAGTTTTCTCCATGCCTTATAAAATCCCGCTTTTTTTCCAGGCATGAACCACTCTGCTTGTCCTTCATCTAAAAATGCGGCAAGCCATTTAGACATGATTCGATCCAGTACTCGCTCATGAGATAACTCTTCTACTCCATTTTGATTCATTTGATCTAAGTAAAATTCTGGTGACTCGTTCCAGCCATTTTCTTTGAGCAAATTATTTAGAATATTGGTATCTATTTCTCCATTTTCTAGTGCGGTTTTAAAAACAATAGCTTCAGGAAATACTTTTGCATTTAAATAGTGTCTAGCACTAGCCACAGCATCTTTGAAATGGGAGGACTCGTATCCAGTAAGCGGATTTGACGTCACAAACGAATACAACGGCCAGGTTTTACCTATTACTTTAGAAGCCTTTTCTACAGTTGTTAATAGTTCACTAGATAGCATTAGGACTTAGATTTATAGGTGAATACAGTTTTCTTATATGGTTGAGAATCATTCAAAAGCTTTACATATAACCATGGAATACGTCTGTGATAACCTATTTTCATAATAAAAAAGCCTAACAAGAATACTATTCCGAATGCGATTTGAACAACGCTCAATGGCATTGCTCGAGCTACAAATGGCATATCACTCATTACTGCCGTGACTATATTATACATCATTCCATAGGCGCCTATACCTAGAAGAAACAACACAATAGGACTTATGATTTTTTGAACGCCAGTAAGGCTCTTTTCTTTAAGAAAGTTGTAAGTGATTTGACCTACTGTTATTGCTACTACGAGCGTTAAAAAGATACCACTGTCTAAAGAGGTGCCTTTTCCTGTAATCAATGAAAATAAAAAGGCAGCAGCAATACCATAGATTAAAACGACTATTACCTGTAAAGGTTTTATAGAAATACGTTGTGCCTCTTTAGGAACAGAATGCTTGACTTCTTCTCCAGAAGATAAAAATAAATAGGCTTTGTAAAAGCCATGCAAGATTAAATGAACTACAGCTGCATT
>NZ_MAAX01000214.1 GCF_002162835.1 Nonlabens dokdonensis | reverse complement strand
GGTAAAACAACCTTGATGGAATATGTAGCAAACCGATTGGGCTTGATATTTATGAAAATAAATGGTCCAGCGATAGGTCATGAGATTACATCAGTAGATCCTTAAGCAGCAACTAATGCAGCAACGAGAGAAGAACTTAAAAAGCTAAATCTCGCTTTTGAAATGGGTGATAATGTAATGCTATATCTAGATGATATACAACACTGTAATCCTGAGTTTTTACAAAAATTCATCAGCCTGTCTGATGGAACACGTAAAATAGAAGGAGTTTATAATGGAAAGCCGAAGACCTATGATTTACGTAGTAAGAAATTCTGCGTGATTATGGCAGGTAACCCATATACCGAAAGTGGAGATAAATTCCAGATTCCAGACATGCTTGCCAACCGTGCAGATATCTATAATCTAGGTGATATTATAGGTGATACGGCTCATTTATTTGAGCTGAGTCTCATAGAAAATGCACTGACTAGTAATCCCGTATTGCAACAGTTAAGTAACAAGCATTTTGACGATGTTTATGCATTGATTGATCGTGTACAAAACGGAGCAAATGATAATGAGTTAAAAGGAAATCACAGCAATCAAGAAATAGCCGATTATGTTGCTGTACTTGAGAAGGTATTAAAAATACGTGATACCGTTCTTAAAGTGAACCAGACCTACATCGCAAGCGCTGGAATGGAAGACACTTACCGTACTGAGCCTAGTTTTAAACTACAAGGTTCTTACCGTGATATGAATAAACTGGTCGCTAAGGTAGTTCCTATAATGGACGATAAAGAGTTGCAAACGCTCTTATTATCACATTATGAAAGTGAATCACAAACCTTAACTAGTGCTGCTGAAGCCAACCTGTTGAAGTATAAAGAACTCGTCAACACCATCACTACAGAAGAGCAACAACGATGGGAAGACATCAAAGGGATTTTTGCTAAGAACAACAAACTCAACGGTCTAGGTGGACAAAATCAGATGTCTCAAGTCCTGAGTCAAATGATGGATTTCACCGAGAATCTAGAAGGCATTAAAGAAGTGTTGAGGAAAGGGCTTGCTAAGTGATGACAGACTAGTTGACGACTGACGATTTCATTTCAAAAATAAACTCTCGAAATAGCCAATCATGCTAAAAGAATAAAAACCTTAAGGAAAATAGAAGTATTAAACTGTACAACGAAATTGAAGCGCTCTTAATTTCAATAGATAAGATGAAAATTGAATTGTCTAAAGGAAAGGAAGTTCCTGAAGGCATTATGAATACAAAATTGTACTACTGTTTTCAAGAAAAAATAGATCATATCAAATCCTCATGTAAAGAAATAGGTAAATTCGGTAATGTTTCTATCCAAAAGATCGCTACGCTGTCAAATAAACTCCCGTATTATCCTATTCCTGATTTTAAATTAATCGACGACCTTAATTGGGAAAATTATATTAATGATTTAAAATAATACATTTTTAAACTGTTCGAAATTAAAAATCAGTGGATTTGACATGCCAACTATTGGTGTTGGCATCGTCTAAATCTAATCGAGATGTTAACCTTGAGAATAAAATCTGGCTTTACGATAGCAACCAAACATGCCAAGAAGAATACTTGGCATGTTGGTTTTAAAGATATTCTTGAGTTAAACTTACAATTAACTGTACTTTCGCAAAAAGAACATTCCTTTGAAGAAAATAGTATTCTGTTGTTTTGTTGTATTTACAACTCTTATTCCGATCGTTTATGGGCAAGAACCTAATAAAACACCAGCTCAAAAAATTGATACTGTTTTTATAAAATCGGCACATGTAACTAGTACGATTCAAAAATTACCTGCAGCAGTAACTGTTTATCAGGCAAAAGTGAGTGATGCCACGAGACAGCAACTTTCTTTACAAGAATACACGCAACAAATTCCAGGACTGTTTGCTCAGAATACTACTAATTTTGCTCAAGATTTACGTATTTCCATACGTGGTTTTGGCTCTAGAGCCGCATTCGGTATAAGAGGTATCAAATTAATTGTAGATGGAATTCCAGAAACGACGCCAGATGGACAAGGACAGTTAGATAATCTCAATCTAGGCATTATAGATCGTATAGAAGTTTTAAAAGGACCTAGTTCTAGTTTATATGGAAATGCCTCAGGTGGCGTGATTTCTATCCAGACCATAAATCAAATAGAACAACCATTTTCTAACTGGAAAGCTGCAATAGGATCTTATGGTTTTCAAAATTATCAGGCTACCGCTGGAATTAAATCTGGAACATCCAGTTTTATTTTTCATGGTAACTACGTGACATCAGATGGATATAGAGATCAAAGTGGTTTCCAGCAGTATAATTTTAATGTGAATGCCAGCTTTAAAATCAGCGACAAATTTAATCTCAAAGCACTAGTAAACTATAGTGACTCTCCACAAGCAGATGATCCAGGTGGATTGAATCTAGACGCGGTGGAAGAAAATAGAAGACAAGCTAGAGATAGAAATATACTTTTCAAAACAGGAGAGACGATACAGCAATTTAAATCTGGATTAAGTGCTGTATGGAACCTTAACTCAAATACCACTGGAGAAGGTTATTTATTTTATAATAATCGTCAGTTTGAAGGCAGGTTGCCCTTTGAATTTGGCGGTCTGGTTGACCTAGGCAGAGATTATGTAGGCCAAGGTGTCAATATCACGTACTCCAAAGGAAAAAACACCCTAAAAGCAGGTTATGATTTTGCATATCAAAATGATGACAGGCAACGTTTCAGAAACCTAGAAGGAGAAAAAGGGCAACAAACGCTCGATCAAAAAGAGCGGTTTACTAACCTAGGTGTATTTGTTACAAATCATTTAGAAGTTGATAAATGGTATTTTACTGGAGGAATACGTTTTGATTATAATAAACTCGCGGCAGTAGATGAGTTTCTAATAGATGGAGATGATTCTGGAGAGATTAATTTAAACTCTTTTAATCCAAGTGCTGGTGTTAGTTACGCTTTCGCGAAAGCGAACAACCTATACATCAATGTTGCTACCAGTTTTGAAACTCCAGCACTGTCTGAGTTATCTGCAAACCCTAATGGAGATCGCGGATTTAATGAAGATTTAGAGGCACAAAAAGCAACCAATTATGAATTAGGAATTAAAGGACAGTTAACAAAAGATCTAAGGTATCAAATGGCCTTTTTCTATATCAATACACAGGATGATTTAGTGCCTTTTGAGTTAGCTGCTTTTCCAGACCGTACGTTTTTTAGAAACGCAGGAAGAACAGAAAGAAAAGGTATTGAAATAGAAGGAGCTTACAACTTATCAAAAGAATGGACATTTACGGCTGCTTATACTTATTCTGATTTCAGTTATAATGACTTTACCACAGCTAGTGGAACTTTTAATGGTAACTATTTACCTGGAATAGCTCAACATTTCACTAATCTGGGCATACAATTCAAATCAGAAAAAGGATTTTATGTTAATGCGCAAGCGTCTCTAGTAGGTAAGCAGTTTGCAAATGATAGTAATGAAACTGAGGTGGATGGCTATGAGAATATTAACTTAAGAACTGGTTTTAATTTTGTCTATAAAAAGATAAGAATCCTTCCTTATTTAGGAATCAATAATATTCTGGATCAAGAGTATACTGATAATGTGAGAATCAATGCCTTTGGATCACGTTTCTTTGAACCAGCACCAGGAATTAACGGTTATGGTGGCTTCCAGATCAAGTTTTGATACTCGTACTAGAAATTTAAATAAGCGTTTACTTTTCTTATAATTCTTTATAGGACAAAACCTATGAGACTGCTTTCAGCATCTCGATTAGGTCATTTTCGGTATCTTTTCCTTTGTCTTTGTTGTACCAAGTTTGTAATTCTTGTTTAAATTCTGGACCTAGAACTCCTTTTGCAGCTTTTTCTGCTGCTACTAGAGCAGTGGCTTTTGTAGGTCGTGGTCCCCATGTGGTGACTGGAAGTCCAGTTTGATTATCAACTAAAATTAGCTTTGCTATAGAGCGACCACCATTTGTTAAGAACTGATCCATCAACTTTGGGTTTTCGTCTCTTAAAACCACTTTAAAATCGATTCCAGCAGCTTGTGCCACTTTGTTCATCATAGGCATGGTTTGGGCAGCGTCTCCACACCAGCTTTCGGTGATAATTAAAAAGTAAACATCTTTATCAAAAGAATTTAGAAACTCTTGATTTTCTGGTAACAACTTCATGGTTTTATCCAGTCGCTTCATGCGCTGATTATTCAATTTTGTGTATTCTGCTAGTGCAGCTGTAACCTCATCACCACTGTTAGTACCGTTTGCGGTATGTGCTTCTACAAAAGCTCTGTATTGATCGTATGAGATAGCTACTTCAGTCGCCTTTTTAATGATTTGCTGTAATTCCATAGTGCAAAAATACAGTAGTTTGAAAGGTTCAAAAGATGATAAATATCATTAGATATATGATATTATTCCCTTTTTAAAAGCTAACACATTTATTTCTTAATTTAAAAATATCGCTTTTGTGGTTATAAAGTCAATCCTGAATCACTAACTCTAGAGTTGTTTGATACATAGTTTTATTCTCCATTTTAGCTTTTAAATAAGCATAAAAACTCATGACAAATATATCCTCCTGATTCGCGGTTTTCCATTCAAATGACTGTTCTACTTTAGTTAAGAATTCGTCGTTTGTTATCTCGTAAGGTTTATCAAAATAGAATTGCAGTAACTTCATAAAGCTAATCACTCGGTGTTCATTTATTTGTTCCAGTCGTTTTTTAAATCGTTTCATAAAACTCTTCATTCTAGATTCTACTAGATCTGGTTGTTGTAATTCTATGTAAATTAAAATTTCAAGAATGTTTTTTTGAATCACCCATAAGAAGCCTTCTTTCTTCTCATAAAAAACATCACTATGATATAGTTCTTTCATCGTTTTACGCGCGAGATTCAATTTTTCTTGCTGAAAAAGAACCATAACATGAGCTAAGCGTGTGGAAAGTGATGGTTTTTTAATTTCGTTTAGTTCTTTCAATACCTTTTGAGCTTCTCCTGTATAATTGAGGTTCAATGCTTTTAATAACTGGTAACGTTCATGAAATTGACTTTTGAACTTCCCTTTTTGCTTTTGCATTTCTAAGTACAATTGGTCGAGCAGTTCTTGTGATCGAGTAAAATCTCTGTTCCTAAAACAAGTTCCTGCCATCAAGTAGATGATCTCTAGATGATAGTACAAATGCTTATCGGCTAGGTGCTGTTTATTTTCTACGATGTTATATACGTGATTCATAAAAATAGATACACTTGCATAATCTGATTTTAAAGTTGCTGCCTCTGTAGCAATGTTCATTAATTGATACAATGATTTAAATGATAAATTTTGATCAATCAAAATGTCAAAACGACCCATTTGTTTTTTAATCTCTTCAAAAATATTAGGCGGATGCGCTTTTAAGGCTTTTTGAACCGTTGCATAAGCCATAACCATTCTTGATTCTTTTAAATAAAGCTGCTCGTTATATTGATAAGCGACTATAATCTCTTCTATATCGTTTTTTGCATCTAAATGCACATATTGTATATGAGTTTGATAGATCTCTTGTAAAACGGCATATAAATCCAGTGATTGAGCTTTTGATTTTGCTTTATGAAGTGTTTTAAATCCTAATGAAAGTTGCCCTTGTTCTAAAAATATGCGCGCGGCAAGTAGTAATTTAAAAAGCTGCATTTCTTCTTGAGACTCTGTTGAAAAACCTTGTATGGCTGTGAATTCTATCAAGCTTTCTTTTAATCGATTGGAGAGTGCGTGCAAGGCATTTTTATTTGGTTTTCCATAGATTTTTATATCGAGATCTACTCTTGCACCTTTTTGTAACAGCTGGAATAATTGTATGTTTTTTACATCAGTTCGTTGGTTTCTCGCTTTCGCGAAAGCGAGAAAAGCAGCCACCTCATCGTCATTTAATAAATTTATTAAAGCAATTAAATCGTTCATATAGTTTTAATAACACACTCTTTATCAATATATAATATTCTTTACACTCTTTTTCAATCGTAAGAATTTATCAAAAATAGGTTTTTCTAAATTATTGTGCCGTCACATATTTGCAGCATCAAAACAAACAACAATGGAAAATCAAGTGAATTACAACACCGAGAAAAAGGAAGTTAAAAAACCAGAAGTATTTACTGGAAAACCTACCGCAGCATTCATATCTGCATCCTGGACCGCATTGCTGGTAGGAATGGTTTCCTACTGCATAGGATTGTGGAATGCCGACATGGCGCTCAACGAAAAAGGCTATTATTTTGTCATCTTGCTATTTGGGCTATTCTCTGTCATATCGGTCCAAAAAGCAGTAAGAGACAAGCAAGAAGGCGTCGCGGTAACCGATATTTATTACGGAATCAGCTGGTTTGTCACATTAGCATCGATCGTTTTATTAATCATAGGCTTATGGAATGCTGACTTACTTTTAAGCGAAAAAGGATTCTATGGAATGTCGTTTCTATTAAGTCTATTTGCTGCCATCGCCGTGCAAAAAAACACAAGAGATGTGAAGTTTATCGATGAGAACTGGAAATAATTAAGAAATGAAAACAGCCAAAACCTTATTGATAGCTAGTATTTGCAACGCACTATTCTTTGTATGGATTTATATAACGCATGTGTATAAAATCACTTGGACTATGTCAGGAGTCTTTCATGAACTATTGATGATTCCTATGCTATTGCTGGCGCCTGTCTTATTTATTATAGCCTTTATACTGTTGTTTAAAAAACAGCATTGGAAATGGCATCTCGTATCAGTTGTTATAAGTGGAATTTCAACGGCTTGTATTATTTGGCAATTTCATAATAGTTTTTCATAACAAAGCAGGCTCGTAAGAACCGAGCCTGTTTTGATGGTAGGAACGATCTTTTCTTTTACGAGAAGGTCGTTTTTTATTTGAAATATATTAAAAAACTGAATTTTACAGATATGATTAGTTACCACAGTAGAGTTGCTTTACTTTCTCGTAATCAACATCTTTATTTACCTTAAAAAAATAATCCAATTGCCATTTTTGAGTTCGCATTGCTGTTGTATTTGTAGGTTGATCCCAAGATGGATAAACTCTTATTGCTCTTTTACCTTCTTTTTTACTGGTAGAAACAATTCCATTTTTAACCAATATAGATTTGGGAAATACAAACTGACCCATATTAATTTCAGTTCTGACATTTACCACAAAAAAATCAAAAGCATCTGATTCTTCAAAAGGCTCGATAGGTCCGTTTCCATTTCTTTTCCAAAAAGTTACAAATTGGCCTATTTTTTTAGGAGTGATTTTAGAACTTCTAAAAATGATTTTTAACTCGTTAAGTTGGAAAGTGCAGGCATCGTATTCTTTACTTTCTAGCTCTTTTTGATAACCTGTTAGATAGAGATTACAGCGTTCGTAGACTTCTTCTTTAATTATTTTTAGGTGGTCGTTCACTAGATTTGAAATTTTGTATTCTCGGTTTACTAGATGTAAAATAAACTCTATGAGATTTATGCCAGCTGAAATCTCTTTCCAGGAAGCGGTTTAATTACGCCCTTTAACTCCATGCTCATGAGAAGTGATGCAACTTTATGGACCGGTTGTTTGATATTTAATGCGATAATATCTAGTAATTCTTCTTTGTGCTCTTTCAGGTATCTGTAAATTAATTTTTCGTCTTCTGTGAGTTCTACGAAGAGTTGCTTTTGTACTGCAACGTCTCGCACTTGCCAACCTAGGATATAAGGGATATCGGCTGTTTTTGTTAGCATGTGGGCTTTAGATTGTTTGATAAGCTCGTTGCAACCTATTGCATATTTATCATTCACACGTCCTGGAACCGCAAAAACCTCTCTGTTATACCCAACGGCAAGATCTGCTGTGACCAGTGAGCCGCCTTTTGAGGCACTTTCTATAACTACGGTTGCCTCACTCATTCCTGCGATGATACGGTTGCGTCCTAAAAAGTTCTTACGATCAAAATTATCGGTATGCCAGAAGTCGGTTATAAAACCACCGTTTTTCATCATATCTTCATTGTGAGCAGCGTGATTTCTAGGATAGGTTTGATTCAATCCATGAGCCATAACAGCAATGGTTTGTAAACCGTTCTCAATGGCTATTTTATGAGCTAGAATATCTACTCCATAAGCATAACCGCTTATAATAATAGGATTTAAAGGTGCTATTTCATTGATGAACTTCTCAAGAAAAGCAGCTCCTACAGTTGTAATTTGTCTCGTGCCAACTATGCTGAGCGTATATGGATTATCAAGGTTAATATTTCCTTTTTCAAAATAAATGATAGGTCCATCGATACAGTATTTTAATCGCTCAGGATAATCTTCATTATAGTAAACACGGTATTTGATCCTGTTTTCTTCAATGAATTCAAGCTCCTTTTGAGCTTTAGAAAACAAACCGTCTTTATTTCTTATGAATTGCGCTTTCTTCTCTCCTATTCCTTCTATGGCAGCTATGTCTTTGTATTGCTGTTCAAAAACTCCTGCCGCACTTCCGAAGGTACGGATCAATTTTTTTGCCATGATATCGCCTATAAGCGGTGCTTTTTTAAGCGCTAATAAGGAAAGTAGTTCTCGTTGGTCCATTTTTAAAAATAAAAGGAAATCTAAATGTAAACATAAGATTATAAATAAGCGTTGACTATCCCAAAGAACAAACACTCATTTACTTAGAGAAAAAACAAAATTTGAAAAGCTAAAACAATAATAACATGTAAATGCTCTGAGCTCCTATGTTTGTTCTACTATTGAAGTCATACTTAGTTTCAGGCTTTTTCCAACCTTTCCGAACAAATCTCATTTCACTCAATTTGCCCACCTTTCCTTTACTAAGTAAAGGAGTTTTCAAGAGTTACTGCCTACTAATTGTGAAAGCTCGGCAATCCATTTATTTAGAATCTCTTTACGGGAAAAATGTTTTACCACATAGTTACGTGCATCGATTCCTATCTTTTTTCTTAGGTCTTTGTCTGCTCGCCAGGCTTCCAGTTGTTGGATAGCTAATTGAACATCTGGTTCAGAAAAATAACGGCCAGCATTTGCATTATTCATGACGGTTTTGACCTCACTAGCTTCATTTCCTAAAACCAACGAAGGCTTCTCACTTGCCATCATGCCTAACAATTTAGACGGCATTACGGTATCGAGTACTTCTGTTTTTTGGAATAGAAAATGAGCATCGGCACTACAAAGTAAGTCTGAGAGTTCTTCAAACGGTACTGGATCGTAAAAATGAATGTTTTCTTGCTGGATACTTTCTTTTAATTGCTGGTACTTTGCTCCTGCTCCTACGATGATGATCTCGTAAGACTGTTGTGGTAACGCTTTCGCGAAAGCGGAAAAATAATCCCAATCTTGCTTATCACCTACATTGCCGCTATACAAAAGCTTGAATTTATTGCTCTTAAGATAGTCGTGTTGTTTTGAAACCGTAGGATTCACTTGATTCTCATCAATCCAATTGGGTAAATAATAGGTAGGTTGATTAGTTTTAGATTGCAGCTTTACAATCATGTTATGGCTTATCGTACTAATCCTATTTGCTTTGCCTAAAATGCGCTTTTCCAGACTAAAAAGAAATTTGAAGATGAACTTCTTTCCACCACTGGAAAGTCCAGATTGCAATGCGGCGTCAAATTCAAAGTCCTGAATGTGAATCCAGGTTTTGGCTTTATGATTTCTTGCATGATAATTACCTAACCATGCACTTGATGTAAAAGGAATGATGGAAATAACAAGATCGGTATGCTTGATCTTTCTTAGATTGAAAAAGCTACCTTTTGTAAAGCTAAGAATGTGGATAATCCGTTTTAAAAAAGTAGGTTGCTCTGGAACATACTGTTTGTAACGGTACAGTTTTACGTTTTTATGATTTTCCTGAAGGTAGTTGGGCTTATCCTGATATTCCTGCGCGATTTTCCATTGAGGATAATAAGGAAAGGCTGTAACGACACTTACCGTTGCGCCCGCACTAATTAATGCTTCTACCATTTGTGTAGAATATAGGCCTATCGCAGTGTCTTCTGGGGCATAATTGAGGCCTATGAATGTGATGTGTTTTCCTTTCAAGATTTAACGATCTTTAATTACTTGAGCTGGACTACCTAAACAAATTTTTCCTTCTGGTAGATCTTTAAAAACGCTGCTTCTTGCACCAACTAAAGTTCCTCGACCTATTGTAATTCCTGGCGCTACATAAACGTCGGTAGCGATCCAACACTGGTCTTCAATCGTAATTTTATGACCGTAAATGTCAAAATTTACCGCTTGTGGATCATGCGTTCCTGTGCAGATATATGATTTTTGAGAAATCACTACATGTTCACCTATTTCTATTTCTCCTAAACTGTAAAGAACCACATCATCGCCTATCCAGCTATAATCGCCTATACTTACTTTCCATGGGAACTGTGTTCTTACCGTTGGTCTAACAATAACATTTTTACCGATTCTCGCACCAAAAGATCTTAGTAAAAACCTGCGCCAGCCGTACATAAATTGAGGTGACCATGCAAAAAGTGTGCTTTGTACCAACCACCATAATTGCACTATAATCGCGCCACGTCCACGGAAGTTGGGTGGCAATTCAAACTGGTCAAGCTGTTGATAGGTTTTCAAAATGAGTAGACTTGTTAAGTAGCAAAGGTAAATACTTTTACAGCGACGGTTATTAATTAAGATTGATTG
>NZ_MAAX01000159.1:10737-10880 GCF_002162835.1 Nonlabens dokdonensis | reverse complement strand
GTGATCAAAAAAGGAGAACATGGAGCGTTATTATTTAATGATGGTGATATCTTTTTTGCGCCAGCTTTACCATTAGAAGAGGTGTTTGATCCTACTGGAGCTGGAGATACATTTGCCGGAGGTTTTGCAGGATTTCTTGCGGC
>NZ_MAAX01000159.1:0-10719 GCF_002162835.1 Nonlabens dokdonensis | reverse complement strand
TGAAAATATGAAACGTGCGATTATTTATGGATCTAATTTTGCGTCCTTTGCAGTAGAGAAATTTGGAACTGAGCGCATGCAAACCATTACTAATGAAGAGATAACAAAGCGTCTAGAGCAGTTTAAAGCGCTTACGAAATTTGAAATAAACAATTAATAAAAACTATCAAAATGCCTCAAGAATTACTTGGGGCTTTTTTAATTTTATATTCTAGATATCCCCATCATGAGCGATCAGTTAAAACACGAGTGTGGTATTGCACTTATACGCCTTCTTAAACCATTAGAATATTATAAAGAAAAGTACGGCACAGCTTTTTATGGTATTAATAAAATGTACCTCATGATGGAAAAGCAGCACAACCGTGGTCAGGATGGTGCTGGATTTGCCAGTATAAAGCTAGATGTAAAACCAGGACAGCGTTATATTTCTAGAGTGCGTAGTAATGCAGCACAACCTATACAAGATATCTTTTCTCAAATTAATGAACGTATTAATACAGAGTTACTAGAAAATCCTGGCATTAAAGATGACGTTGCTGCCCAAAAAGCTCAGATACCTTACATAGGAGAATTGTTAATGGGTCACGTACGTTATGGAACTTTCGGTAAAAACAGTATCGAGTCAGTACATCCATTTTTACGTCAGAATAACTGGATGCACCGTAATTTGATCATGGCTGGTAACTTCAACATGACTAATGTTTTTAAGCTTTTTAACAAGCTTGTGGAACTTGGGCAGCATCCTAAAGACATGGCAGATACGGTTACCGTTATGGAAAAAGTAGGCCACTTTCAAGATAGAGAAGTACGCAAATTATATAAGAAGTTTAAAGCAAAAGGACTTTCTAAAATAGAAGCCAGTCCTAAAATTGCTGAAGAAATAGATGTTGCAAAAATCTTGCGCAAAAGTGCCAGAGACTGGGATGGAGGTTATGCTATGGGCGGACTAATGGGTCATGGAGATGCTTTTTTATTACGTGATCCTGCCGGAATACGTCCTGCTTATTATTATAAAAATGACGAAGTAGTAGTTGTCGCTAGTGAGCGACCGGTAATTCAAACTGCTTTTAATGCACCATTTGATGAAGTAAAAGAACTTGATCCAGGAAAAGCCATCATCATAAAGAAAAATGGTGAGGTAAGCCTAGATCAAATAACACAACCTTTAGAACGTAAAGCATGTTCTTTTGAGCGTATTTATTTCTCACGAGGTAGTGATGCAGAGATTTATCAAGAACGTAAGATGTTAGGGAAATTATTATTTCCTAAAATTTTAGAAAGTATTGATAATGATATAGATAATACTGTTTTCTCTTACATTCCTAATACTGCCGAAACCTCTTTTTACGGTATGGTAGAAGAAGGTCATGCAGTTCTCAACCAGCAAAAGAGAGATTATATCATTGCCGGTGAAGGAAAACTTACTGCAAAGCAGGTGGATGATACGCTTTCGCGAAAGCTAAGAACCGAGAAAATCGCCATAAAAGATGCCAAATTACGTACGTTCATAACAGAAGATTCTTCTCGTGATGACCTTGTTGCTCACGTTTATGATGTTACCTATGGAGTAGTACAGCCAGAAGATAATTTGGTTATTATAGATGATTCTATCGTAAGAGGAACAACTTTAAAAAAATCCATCCTTAAAATGATGGACCGATTGAACCCAAAGAAAATTGTAGTCGTTTCTAGTGCGCCACAAATACGTTATCCAGATTGTTATGGAATAGATATGGCACGATTAGAAGGTCTGGTAGCTTTTAGAGCGGCTCTAGCCTTACATAGGGATCGTAATACCTATGATACGGTAGAGCGCATTTATAAAAAGTGTAAACTACAAACTGAAATGGAAGATGTAGATGTGGTAAACCATGTAAAAGAACTATACGATCCTTTTACAGATCAAGAAATATCAGATAAAATAGGTGAATTGCTTTCTGATGAAGATATAAATGCAGAAGTAAAAGTAATTTATCAAACCGTAGAAGATCTTCATAAGGCTTGTCCTAAAAACTTAGGAGACTGGTACTTTACCGGTAATTACCCAACCGATGGTGGTAATCGAGTGGTAAATCGTGCTTATATCAACTTTTTTGAAGGTAATGATGAAAGGGCTTATTAATTAAAGTTCACAATAAAAAAATCCCCAAATCAATAAAGTTGATTTGGGGATTTCTAATTTTTGCTAAAAGCTAAAAGACTACTTCCCTTCAGCATATCTTCTAGATACTTCTTCCCAATTGATTACATTGAAAAATGCTTCTACGTAATCAGGGCGTCTGTTTTGATAATTTAGGTAGTAAGCATGTTCCCATACGTCAAGACCTAAAATAGGAGTTCCTCCACAGCCTACTTCTGGCATCAATGGGTTATCTTGGTTAGGTGTTCCGCATACGTCAAGTTTTCCACCTTCGTGTACACAAAGCCATGCCCATCCAGAACCAAATTGTCCTTTTGCAGCAGCACTGAATTTATCTTTGAAAGCCTCAAAAGAACCGAAAGAAGTATTTATCGCATCAGCAAGGTCACCACTTGGGTTACCGCCACCGTTTGGAGACATTACTTCCCAAAAAAGTCTGTGATTATAAAATCCACCACCATTATTTCTTACAGCAGTATTATTCATGTCTAGATTGTTAAGGATATTTTCAATAGTCTTTCCTTCTAGATCTGTTCCTTCTACGGCATCATTCAATTTGTTAGTATAACCTTGGTGATGTTTACCATGGTGTATTTCCATAGTTTTGGCATCAATATGAGGTTCTAGCGCGTCTTTAGCATATTTTAATTGTGGTAATTCAAAAGCCATTATATATTCTTTTTAATTAGTTATTTATTGAACTCTAAAATTAGGCACAAAAAGGCATTTGTTAAAATTATCAACGTTATATTATCCTTAAAGTGTTCGTGATCATTATTTGTAGGTAAAAGGTTAAAAGAAAGAATTTTATATAGCCTATTTAGTAGAATAGGCCTTTATCTTCTGTAACTTAACCTTTCCATATCATATCATAAGTCTATACCTATTTTTAAAGGAGTAATCTTATCTTTGAATATGTCACAATCACCCACAACTTTTTATAGTGCCAGCGCAGGATCTGGTAAAACTTATACGCTCGCTCAAGACTACTTGACACTGCTTTTTAAAAACTCTTACTCAAATGGTTACCGTAAAATTCTAGCTGTGACCTTTACAAATAAGGCGGTAGGTGAGATGAAGGAGCGTATACTAGAATACCTCTATAAATTTACTTTTGAAGAGTTAGAGGATTCAGTAACGGGAATCGCCGCACATATTCAACAAGAGTCAGGACTAAATAGTGAGGAGTTTAGAAAAAAAGCACAAGCTATTTTTAACCAGTTATTGCATGATTATTCTGCTTTTGACATCGTGACTATTGACTCTTTTAATCATCGTATTTTAAGAACATTTGCAAAGGATATTGATTTACCTGATAATTTTGAGGTAGAACTCGATAGCAAACGATTAATTTCTAAAGCGATTCATAATTTGATTGCTAGAGCAGGAAAAGATAAAAAGCTAACTCAATTATTAGTAGATTTTTCTTTATCAAAAATAGAAGAGGGAAAAAGCTGGGACATCGAGTACGATCTTCAAGATATCGCAAAACTCATACTCAATGAAAATCACTATCCTTATTTAAAACAGTTAAAAGATAAAGAGGTAGAAGACTTTTTACGCTTTCGCGAAAGCTTATATAAGAAGATAAATACTACTCAAAAGCAACTTACAGAAACAGCAAAAGCATTAGTGGAACTATCACAGAACTCTAACATTGATCCCACAGATTTTAAAGGTGGTTCTAGAAGTATTTTCAATACCGTTATAAAAGTGGCAGGCGAGGACTTTTCTGTAGGTCTGGAAACAGCTTCTGTTAGAGATTTAATTGCTGGAGACTTATATCCTAAAGGGAAATCACAAGATATTAAGGATCGTATAGATCAAATGGCTGGTGAAATTCAATCATTTGCTGTCCAGTATAAAGAGAACATGGGCGCAGTGCTTTTCTATAAAAATATAGCCAGCAGCCTAACACCATTATCCTTGCTTAACGAGCTGCTTCATGAGATCGATCAAATAAAAATTAATGAGCAAATAGTTCCTATCTATGAATTTAACGCTTTGCTTGCAGAGCAAATTAAAGATGAGCCAGCACCTTTTATTTATGAAAGATTAGGTGAGCGCTACCGCCATTATTTTATAGACGAGTTTCAAGATACCAGTCGCATGCAATGGGAGAATTTATCTCCGCTCATTGAAAATGAATTACAACAACAACGCGAGAATCAAGAACGAGGTTCTTTAATGCTTGTAGGAGATGCAAAACAGTCTATTTATAGATTTCGTGGAGGTGATGCAGATCAGTTTCTGAAGCTTCTTGCTACTCCAGATCTTTTTATGTTGCCCAAAAAAGAAGAAACACTTGCTTTTAACTGGCGCAGTTATGATCATATCATCGATTTTAATAACCAGTTTTTTGATTCTTATGGAGATCATTTGAGTAGCGATGTCTATAAAACACTTTATAAAAAGTATTTAAAGCAAGAAACCAGATCAAAGGAAGGCGGTTTTATTCAAATAGACTTTATAGAAAAAGATTTTGAAGCACCTTATGAGGAAGATGATTATGCTAGCGTTTACCCATACCATGTCCATCAACAAGTTTTAAAAGCTCAGGCTAGTGGTTTTTCTTTGGGTGAGATTTGTGTTTTAGTAAGAGCAAATAAGGATGGACATGAAATCGCAAAATATCTAGTTAGTCAGGATATGCGCGTGGTTTCTGGAGATAGTTTACTGGTTCATGCCTCTCATAAAGTACAGCTGTTGGTATCATTAATAAAAATGATTCAGGCGCCCGAGCAACAGCAGCCTCGGCTGGAATTTTTAATGGCCTATACAAAGGTTTTCCAATTAGAAGATATTCATTCTTTTGTCACGGCGCATCTGCACGAGAGTTTGCAAACGCTAGGTGGGAAGTTAATGGGTTGGGAAGAAGAGGATTTAGGTTCCGCTTTCGCGAAAGCGGCATTATTTCAAGCTACAGAACATGTTGCAGAATCTTTAGGGCTTTTCAAAGAACAAGACACGAGATTGCAATCTTTTATGGAGTTTTTATTTGAATATTCTACAGGTTATGAAGTGTCGCTTTCAGGATTTATCGAGCATTGGGAATTGAAAATGGATAAATTGAGCGTACCAGCCGCAGCAGATGCAGATGCAGTACAAATCATGACCATCCACAAATCCAAAGGGCTCGAATTTCCTGTGGTAATAGTACCGCATTGCGATAAAAAGCTAGACGAGGCTAGAAATCCTACCGGTTGGGTAGAAGTGAACGAGGTTGAATATGAAGGTTTTGATCAGGTTTATATAAGTTTAAAAAAGGAAAACGAACACTATCCAGAATTAGCTCCAGAAGTTTATGCGCAACACCTTGCCAAAGCAGAGATGGATCAAATTAATACGTTGTACGTAGCATTTACAAGAGCGAGAGAGCAATTGTACATAAGTGCGATAGAAACCAATAGTAAAACGGCTTGTTATGCAAGTTTGTTAATGGATTTTGTTCAAAATAAAGGAATTGAACTAACAGCTGAAAATGGTTTTAAAACTGTAGAAATAGGTGATTTAGCTCGCAAATCAGAAGTTACAAAGCCAGAGCAAAGTGAGATGCTAGAAGAATATAAAGTTCATCTTGATAAAGAAAGGTTGACTATTTCTACGAGAAGAGGATTGCTCTGGGCAAGTGGTGCAAGCGAGGCTATCCAGAAAGGTAACGTATTGCACGAGTATCTTTCTTTAATACAATTCTCTACTGATTATGAAGAGGTGAGTCATAAAATAGACCGTGACTTCTCTCTTTCTAAAAAAGAGCAGAGCGAAATGAAAGAAATGATATCTAGTGTTATCTACCATCCTGATCTCACGGCATATTATAAAGATGGTGTAAAAGTGTTGAACGAGCAGCCTATTTTATTACCATCTGGAAGCAAGCTTATTCCTGATCGTGTTGTTATCGTAGGAGACTATGCGGTTGTGATAGACTATAAGACTGGTGCAGTTTTAAACAAGCACAAGAGCCAAGTAAATGAGTATGCTGATTTACTAGAGTCTATGGATATAAAAGTTGCAGAAAAAGTACTGGTATATACGGATACCTTAGAAATCGTTAAATGGAATGGCTAAGCGCTCATAGCTTGCTATCTTTGTGCAATTATAAAAAAGAAATAAACATGTACGGATCAATTAAAGAACACCTACAAAAGGAACTAGCTGAAATCAAAGAAGCTGGATTATATAAAAAAGAGCGAATTATTACTTCACCACAAGATGCTGTAATTACTCTAGACGATGGAAGTGAGGTAATTAACTTTTGCGCAAATAATTATTTAGGGCTTTCTTCTCATCCAGAGGTGATCAAAGCAGCAAAGGATACCTTAGACTCTCATGGTTTTGGAATGAGTTCGGTACGTTTTATTTGTGGTACTCAAGATATTCATAAACAACTAGAGCAGAAGTTAGCTGAATTTTATGGCTGTGAAGACACCATTTTATACGCTGCATGTTTTGATGCAAATGCTGGTGTATTTGAACCATTACTAACTAAAGAAGATGCCATAATATCAGATTCTTTAAACCATGCCTCAATAATCGATGGTGTAAGGTTGTGTAAAGCTGCAAGGTATCGATATGCTAGTGCAGACATGGAAGATCTTGAAAAACAATTACAACAAGCAATTGAAGATGGAGCACGTCATAAGGTAATAGTAACTGACGGTGTATTCTCAATGGACGGAATTCTTGCTCCACTCGATAAAATATGTGATTTAGCAGACAAGTATGATGCATTAGTAATGGTAGATGAGTGTCATGCTGCAGGATTTCTAGGAGATACTGGTCGTGGAACTCTAGAAGCTAAGAATGTTTTAGGTAGAGTAGATATCGTTACTGGTACACTAGGAAAAGCTTTAGGTGGTGCTATGGGCGGTTACACTTGTGCAAACAAAGAGGTGATTGAGATTTTAAGACAACGATCTCGACCTTATCTTTTTAGTAATTCTCTTGCTCCTTCTATAGTAGGAGCTTCTATAAAAGCTTTGGAGCTAATTGACGAGAGTACGGCTCTTATCGATAAAGTGCAAGCTAATACTGCGTTTTTCAAAAAAGGAATGCAAGATTTAGGATTTGATATTGTAGACGGAGAGAGTGCTATTGTTCCTGTTATGTTATATGACGCAAAGCTCTCACAGAAAATGGCAGATATGCTTTTAGAGGAAGGCATTTATGTTATAGGTTTCTTCTATCCAGTGGTTCCGAAAGAGAAAGCCAGAATAAGAGTTCAATTAAGTGCAGCACATTCACAAAAACATTTAGAAAAAGCGATTGCATCGTTTGAAAAAGTCGGAAAAAGCCTAGGTGTTATCTAAAATTAACAAAGAATAAACAATAATTACAGCTTTTTTATACATTTTTTTTGATTACGCACTTGTACATCACGTGGAACAGTTTAATTTTGCATTGTTGTTAAATAAAAACCCCAACATGAAAAATATTTTTAAATTATTAGTAGCTGGAGCGATTTTACTATCTGCCAGCACAAGTTACGCACAAGACGAAAGCAATCGCTGGAGTTTTGCAATAGGAGCAAACGCAATCGACCTTTATCCAGTAGGTGAGAAAGATCAAGGATTAGGAGACTATTTTGATGAGTTTTTCAATGTAGATCACTACAACGTACTTGCATTCCCTAGCCGTTTTGAATTAGGTTACTACGTAGGTGATGGAATCGTTGCTACAGGAGCATTTTCCTTCAATCAAATTGATAAGGTAGGAGATAATACAATCGATGACCTAGCTTACGTATCTTTAGACGGTGGACTTAGATACAATTTAAATGAATTATGGAATGGTTCATCTCAATTCAGCCCTTACTTAGGTGCAGGTGGATCTTACCAATGGTTAGAAGATGACGGTTTCGGTACTTTTAACGGTACTTTCGGTTTTGATGTGAAGTTAATCGATAATCTTTCTGCAAATATTCAAACAACTTATAAGCATGCATTTGAAGATGCATTCCCAAAGCATTTTCAACACACAGTAGGTGTAAAGTTTGCATGGGGTGCTGTTGATACTGATGGAGACGGTATTGTGGATTCAAAAGATGAGTGTCCTACAGTTGCAGGTTTAGAGCAATTCAACGGTTGTCCAGATTCTGATATGGACGGTATCCAAGATTCAAAAGATGATTGTCCTAATGTATTTGGACCAGCTGAGACAAATGGATGTCCTGACTCTGACGGTGATACTGTACTTGATAAAGATGATAAATGTCCGCAAACTGCTGGATTAGTTGCTCTTATGGGTTGTCCAGACGCAGATGGTGATGGTGTTGCAGATGCAGATGATAACTGCCCTAATGAAGCAGGACCTGCTTCAAGACAAGGTTGTCCTGTAAAAGATAGAGATAATGACGGTGTTGAAGATGCTGACGATAAGTGTCCTGATACTGCTGGAATAGCTGAATTAGATGGATGTCCAAGACCAGTTATGCCTACTGAAGAAGTGCAAGCTCAATTAAATGAGTATGCTAAGACTATCTTATTTGACACTAATAAGGATTCTATTAAAACTGAATCTGAAGAAGTGTTAGCTGATATTATTGCAATTTTAAAGAAGTATCCTGAAGCTAAGTTTGAAGTAGATGGACACACTGATAGTGATGGTCCTAAGCAGTTCAACCAAAGACTTTCTGAAGCACGTGCTTTATCTGTAAAGAATTACCTAGTTGAAAACGGTGTAAATGAATTCCGTTTGAGCTCAAAAGGTTTTGGAGAAACTCAACCAGTAGCTTCTAATAAAACTAGAGCTGGTAAAGCTCAAAACAGAAGAGTAGAAATTAACTTAATGAAGTAATTTCATAAAGTATTAAGTTTATAATAGAAACCGCTCAGCAATGAGCGGTTTTTTTATGCATATACTTTATGTAATACGATCTACTATTATCTAATAGGTGCTGTTTCTTATTTAATTGTTCCTAGATTATTGCGACATTATTCTGCAAGAGGCAGTTTCATGGTCTGAATAGGTAAGTAAAGTTTTTACGCACTTCAACTACTTATCATTAATTATCTTACTATGGTATATATCTAATGACAATTCTGGAGTATTTTTTTACTCCTTGCTCTATAGTTTGACTTCTAAGCAATAGTATTGGTAAACTAAATCCTCAATGTGTAAAACAAGCCTCACAGCGCCCATCTTATTGTTTAATGATGCTAATTATATAAAACATCTGTCAATTGTTTAAACGTTCTCAAAATTGATTTGTAATATTATAAAGTAATCGGTAGTATAGAGACTATGCTTTAAAAATGATGACGTGAAAACATTATAAGAATCGTTTTGTATGAACCAAACCTTTGTTTTAAGTGGAACAAAATTAAATTTAAATGTTTTCTAAACACTTAAAGTAAAGAAGGACGAAGATCGTTAATTGAATAACTTTAAATTATTACCTATTAGTCATAATAGTAAAAAAGCCTCTCCATTCATTTAAGAACGGAGAGGCTTTTTACTGTTCCGCTTTCGCGAAAGCGGAATTAATACATTTATTTAGTATTAATTACTAGTTAACGAGATATTATCTAATTCATACGTACCATCAGTACCTGCATCACCGCTACCTATATATCTAAATGCTATTGCTCCTGTACCAGTAACACAATCTAAGGAAACGTTACCTGAAAATACCCAGTTACCGAAGTTTTCACTATCATCTACAACGATAGGATCTGCCATCGGTTCCCATGATGCAGTTGCAATTCCTGCTGTAGTTCCATCCCAGTCGTTACTGAATAGTACTTCCATTGAAGAACCATCTGCAAAACTGTTAGAAGTTTCAAATGAGAAAACTTCACCAGATTGAGCATCAAAATCAAACTGAGGAGTGATTAACCATGCTACTGTGCTTGCATCACCTGATCTGAAAGATCCACAGCTTACACTTTTACCTAAAGAAGCATTTGCACCAGTGGCAGTGTACACTTCCCAAGTTTCAGTACCTTCTTCTTGGAAGTTAGTCCATCCTGCAGGCATTGCAGCAGCGCCTGTAGACTGTGTTTCAAAATTCTCTGAAAGTAGCGTGTTTGAACCAGCACTTGCTGCAGTTCCACATGCTACAATGTCAAAGTTACATCTTGTAGTGGCATCAAAGTTAAAATCTTCTGGAGAGTTAACAGAAAGCACATAGAAATCATCTCTAAAGTCTCTTTGTAGCACCGCTGTGATAGAACCGCTTCCATTAGGTAACCTAAGGGCTTTAAAGTCAGAGAAAGTACTAGTTTCTAGTCTTATAGGAGCAGCAAAAAAGTCTCCACAAGTTTGTATGAACCTAACTCCATCAAATTGATCAGTAGGTTCTGACGCAAAAGTTCTGTTTGCAGCTAAATCACTGTCTGTGAATTGAGCTTCTGCTAATTGTACAAGAGTAAGTAATTTATCAGTTGTAAATTCTGATGGTCCTGTTACAATCGTTGGTACAATATCAAAAACTTCACTATCTCTCAAGATCACAGTGTCTTGCAGTGCTGGAGCTATTTTTTCAATTGTTCCATTACCGTTAATACCCAATACAGGAACACCGTTAGAGATACCAGCGGTCAAACCGTCTAGTTTTACATAAATACGTTGTCCTG
>NZ_MAAX01000091.1 GCF_002162835.1 Nonlabens dokdonensis | reverse complement strand
TGTATAGCAGTCTTTGCTAACAGGCGGTTTTTTTATATCAATCTCTCAAACTTTTTTACTATTTAAACCGGGCGATAACCTTTTCTAGTCTTTACGCCTATCAATCGCATTTCTTCTTTTAAGACAGAAACTTGATCTTTTAACTCTTTCCTACTTTCTTGAGGAGAATTTCCTATGCGTCCATAACGCGTGACAATATCAAATCCGTCCACGGCTATTTCCCAAAACTTATTACTGGAACCTTCTGAAAATTCATAACGCTTGAAGGTAAGATCGTCTTTAGAAGTTTCTTGTTTTCTAGCTTCTAGGGTAGTAGAAGTAGTTTCTTCTATTGTTTCGGATTCTTTAATAGATATATCTTCTGTGGTTTCCTCACTCTCAGTTTGTGATTCTGCTTCAAGTTCATTTTTGATTTCAGATTCATTTTCTTCCTCTTTTCCTTCTAACTTTTGCATGATCTTTTCTATCACACGTTCTGGTTGTTCTAACCAGTCTTTACTATAAACATGTTGCAATTTCCATCCAAATGCTTTTAAAACACTCGGTTTCTGGCAGTATTGTTCTAAAATATCATCAGTGCGGTAATGATTTGAACGATCTATTAAAATAGCAAGTAAGTAAGAAGAGGAGTCGCTTTGTTTTACTGCAAGGTCACATTTAAAGTGAGATTGACCTACAGCATCATCTACCTGATAACCTTTTTCTTCTAATAAAGTAGTGAGCTGCTGAATTATAGGTAATCGCTTTATTTTTTCTTCCTCGTCTTCGTGCAAGTGTAAGCTGTCTAGAACAGAGTTTGCAGCTGCAAGTTGCCCGTCCGAAATGTTTTTGGCATACTTTAAAAAACGCTTGAAGTAGTTAGCTCCTTCATTGTAATCGTTTTTAATATGTTCTGATTGAATAGAAGAAACGACTATCATGTTTTGTTTTGCTCTAGAGAAAATAACATTGAGTCTTTTCTCGCCACCGCGTCTATTGATAGGTCCAAAATTCATAAACATTTTGCCTTTGTTATTAAAACCATAGCATATACTCATGATAATAATATCTCTTTCATCACCTTGGACATTTTCTAGATTTTTTACAAATAGACCTATAAATTGATCTTCTTCTGTACGCTGGAATTCTTCTTCTAGTAATCTTCCAAAATGTGGATACTCTAAAGCAAGTTGCTCCAGTTCTTCTTCTATAACACTTTGCTGAGCCATTGAAAAAGCTACTATCCCAATACTTTTTTTAATATCATTCAGTAAAAAGGTACGTACTAGATTTGCGATATATGCGGCTTCATCTTTATTAGTGCGTTTATGATATACAGCATTTTCTAAATAATGAAAACTTATACTTCTGTTCAAAATATTTGTAGGATCGATTTCTTGATCGGGATCAATTATAGGAGGCAATGGATCAATTCCAGCATTAGGAATACGACTGTCTGGAATAGTGAGTAGATTTCTTTTATAAAAAGCAGCATTACTAAAACTGATTAAACTCTCCCGACGGCTACGGTAATGCCAGCCTAACATGACAGAACTTAATTTACGAGCTCCTTGATTTAAAAGACTATCGGCGTCGAGATTGATACCAGTTCGTTCTTCTATTTCTTCTTCATCTTCTTCTTGATCTACAGCGTTTGAACTAAAAAAGTTAGTAGGTGGCATTTGCATCTCATCTCCTACAATAATGGTTTGATGGGTTCTAAATAACGATGGCACGCCTTCTTCTACGGTTATTTGAGAAGCTTCGTCATAAATAACAACGTCAAAAATAGAAGTGTCGATAGGCATAGAATCACTTACACTTAATGGACTCATTAACCATACAGGTTTTAATGTGGTCATGATATCTTGCGCATCTCCGGTTGCCAGTTCTCGTATGGATTTATAGCGCATACTCTTGCCAAATTCATTTTCTAAAATACGTCTAGACGCATTGTACTTTTTCTTAAGCTCTTTTTCTTCTTCAGTGAGTTGTGCAGCAACTGATTCTGTAATGCGTACCTTATTGAGAAATTGATCTCTAATTTTAGAACGTATGAAATCTACGTTTGAGTTGTAATAAGCATCTAGTAAAGAACTAATTTTCTGCACAGAATTAGACAGTCTATCCTCGCTAGACTGAGAGAATACAGGATCTTTTTCATAGATTTCTTTCACTGACTTGAATGCGGTGTGAAAAGCAATATCTTCTGTTTGCCAGTCTTTAACTCGCAAATTTTCTTGCATTGCAGGACTGGTTTTATGCAACTGTTTGATAAATGGAGTGAACAAGCCTAAGGTATGAACGCTATTTTTTGCAACTTGTAACTTTTGATCAAATACTGCTATTTCAGTGTTACCAAAATTGCAAAACAATTCCTCCAGCGCGCTGTATAGCGTTTCAAATCTGTTAGAAAAGTTTAATAAAGAACGCACGTAGCTGCTATAATCACTAGACAGCCATTTCTTGATAATAGCATCTGGCTCTCGTTGCTGTTCTTCAATCCAGGCATAATCTGTAAGGTAATCTTTCAATCCAAATCGTTGTGCAGCCTCATATCGCTGTTCTTCAAGTTCAGTAAGAGCAGTATATTCTTCATTTAATGTTCTAAGAACGCTTCCTATTTCTGGTACGATTTGATGCGCGCCAAAATTATAAGCTCCTTTTACCTGCTTTTTAAGTTGGTACCAACTTGGATTTAAAAATTTAAAGAAACTCCCGTCTAGTTTATTCCATTTTTCTAGAGCCGTTTGAGCATCTGTAGCGTTAAATTTTTGGGTCCATAGTTTGTTTTCTTCTACAAATCGCTCATGTAATTTCTTTTGTTTTTCAAGCTTGCGGTTGAGGTTATCTAGCTCTGATGCTGCAATGCTATTCTTATCAAAAATCCCCAAAGCATCTTTCTCAATGATATTGGATATTTTTTGAGCAAATTCAAACTCCTTTTTCCATGCATCTATAGATTGCTCTTCTACTTCCATACTTTGATTATCGAGCAACTCTATAAAACTATCTAGAGCAGCAGTCGCTACATCTATTTTTTCTAAAACGGCTGCTTTTGCATTAGGAGCATCTAATAATTTATTAGAAAGACCATTTAATGAATAATCGGCAATACTGTTTCCATGATTATTGAGCTTAATTTGCGCTATAAAATCGGTGATCCAAGTTTGATTTTCATTCCACTCTTTGTAAAATGGTAAGTAAATCAGCTCTCGATCAGACAGCAATTCTTTTTCTTGATAATATTGTATGAGCACTTGATATAGCTCATATAAAGGCGGTTCTCCATCTCGCATCTTATCGTGAAACTGCTCAATTCTAGACAAATGAGATTCTATTTCTTGGATGGTTTTTTCTCGCTTTCGCGAAAGCGAGACCGTATTCATATCCTTCTTCATAAAAGACTCATAAGTGTCTTTAAGATTCATGATAAAGGATTTTTTATCGGTTTGAGAATCGTGAATCAAGCAACATAACTCGTCTAGTTTTTTGTTCTTCAAACGGTGAAAAACAACATCGAGAGCAGCACGTTTTTCACAAACGAATAATACCTTCTGGTCGCGTGCAACATAATCTGCAATGAGGTTAGTAATGGTTTGTGATTTACCAGTTCCTGGCGGACCTTGAATAATATAATTCTCACCAGACCTTGCTTTGAGTACCGCTTGCGATTGAGTAGGATCTGATTGTATTATAGGATATAATTCTTCTAGCTTGGTTTTTTTATAACCTTCTAAGTTGATGTTTTTAGGCTGATCGCTAAAGAGTTCATCAAAGACCTCATCTTTAATATCTGCTTTTATGATTTCAGAATAATCTCGTACGAGACTCATCTTACGGTAATTAAAATTTCCTAGGGTAATATTACAGGTATCTACTTCCCACACCAGCGGATTCACTTCTCCATCATTATCAGTATGATAGAAACTGCGTCTACGTTCTGCTACGGCAAGATCAGAGTAAGGATTAATGTCCTCGTTGATGATATACTCTAACTCATTGTGTTTTTTGGCAATCAGATCATTGAAAATAGCAAGGCCTAATGGTTTGAGGTTATCGCTTTCATAGGAGTAATCATAATTACGAGTACTTAATCCTGAGTTGCGATTGTTAAGCTTGCGTTTTTTAAGTTTAAAATTGCGCTTAGCAATTTTATGAATGAGCTGTATTTTAGGCTGGTCGCGCCACTGGAGATCTATTCCAGTTCCACCTAGTGAAATTTGATTTCTAATACTTTGTACCAGATCTTCAACACTACTGGTTTCTAGATTAACAAAGTCAGGTAAATTGATGTCATAAAGATCTTTCAAGTAGTAACTTAATACGGGATTGATCTCAGCCTCAGTATCGTTAATGGTTAATTCATACTTGTCTTTTATTCCTTTTTTCTTAGTTAAAGAAACCGGTAACAATAACAGCGGTGAGCTGATGCGCTCTTCTTCACTTTCTTTAAAGTTATACCAGTGTAAAAAGGCTACAACAACTCTTAACTGATCAAAACCATACTCATTTTTACTTTTACGAGCTTCGAGCCTTAATTTATTAAGTGCAGGCGCTAGAAATCTATTTCTCCTTAAGTCCAGGTATTTATTAAGATTGACTTTTTTCTTGCTCACAAATTGCTGCTCAATGTGACTGCTCCAAAATATCAAGTCTTTCTCACTTATATTTTTATAATCCAGCAACATAGGGATAGAAGCTTCTGTGAGATTCATAAAGCTTCCTCTGTCATTAAAATACAGTAGTTTGTTTCTTTTAGAAATGTCAAATAGCCTACGTTTTAGCTTGTCGAGAATATAACTGCCTCGATCTGATAGATTGAGATTTCTAAAACCTTCGGTATCTGTAAGATCTACATAATTCTCCGGATTAAAATCTCTGTAATTTTTAAGCTTTGCAATTATTTCTTCTAGACTAGGAGCTCTATCTTCTCGATAAAGAGGCGTCATTTCTCTTATGACGTGGTGGATAGTAGGATGCAAATCTTTATTATAGAAATAAAGCCGTTCTCTATTTTCTATAAATTTTTTAAGCTCATCTTTATCTCTAAAATCAATGGCATATGCTACACTAGCCATTATAAAACCTAAAGTAAAAACCTCTGTCAGTGGATCGTAATGACCTGTAGCAAGATCCCAAGATTTGTAAAATGGCAAATAGACCGGTTTTGTAACTGGCTTATCTAAATCTTCTTGAATCGCTTGATCGTCAAAAATATTACGATCATAATCATCACCTTCTACTTTACTGATCTCGCTATAATTACCGCTTACTTCAACGGCATAACGTTGTGTAGGCTTAGTAAGTATTCTATTGGGACCTTTTTTAAATTCTTTTCCTTCAGAGTCTGTGACTAGAGTTCTACCATTATAATAAACATCATCTATAGAATAGATACCTAATACTTTATTGTGTGATCTCAAGAAGTGCGCTTTTTCTAGCAATGGTAATACTCGTGCTATAAAATCTTGAGTAGTACTACCACCATATTCTTTAAGCTCGTCTAGTAAGGCAAAGAAGCTTGCTTTATAATCACTCATCGTCGTAAATGCTATTATTTTGGTTTTCGGTCACTTTACTTAAATCTGCCACAGCATCTTCTTTGAGCTTTTTAAAATCTCTAATAGTCATTTTTAACTCTTTTCTTAGAATGCGCTCGTAATCTTCTTGAAGCTCCAGCAATTCTGCAATTTCTAAAGTATGTGCTAGCGGTAGTTTTTCTAAAGCGCTATCGATTCTAGAAAAATCTAGTAATACATAACATAAATAGCTCTTTGTACTAGGTGTGGTATGTTTTAGCCTTCGCGAAAGCGTGCTTATATCTACCTCATCACTTCTTTTAAACTCTGAGAAATATTGTTGTGCATGATTTGTTACTGCTGCAGAGTTCATCCACTGAGGTTTAAGAATGAGTTGTATGAAGTTTAAGGTAAGCTTTCTAGTTGCTTCTTGCTCAAAGATGTCGAGGCTATTGATATCCCATTTTCCTTCAATGAGTTGGTGCAGTTTTTCTTCGTAATCTTTTTCTTTGCGCGCTTTTAAATCAAGTGCAATACTTCTTATATAAGATTCTGGATGAGTGGTTTGATTTGTAGATTCTTCTTCCTGACTAATGATTTCTTTGGCCTGATCTAGGTAGCTTTGTGCGTTTACTTCAGCAAGTCCGGTATTTAACTTAATAAGCATCTGGATCACGCTATAATGTTCGCGACAGACTTTAAATGCGCCAGCGTCACAAAATAATTCAAGATACAATTGAAAAATACGAGCCGTCTCGATAATACTGTCCTCGCTTCGGGAATCATTTGCTAGAGCAAGCACTATACGTTGTGTAACTTCATAATCACCATCTTCTATTTTAAAAAACAGGTAGTGTGATAATTCATGAGCCACTAGGGCTTTGAGCTGTCGATCATCTAGTAATTGTAAAATGTTACCAGAAAAAACGATGTGCGCTTCCTTTTCAAGTATAGAAATACTGGCATTGAGCTGGATGCTATTGTTCTCTTGGTAAAATATGACTTGAGCATCAATATTTAATGTGCTGCATATTTCTCTGGCTATATTATATAAGGAACTGTGGCTATCTTGATCAAGACGATAGGTGTTTTTAAGTAAGTCCTTTTTGAAGGATTCTACTTGTTGAGTTTTGACCTTTTCGTCTTTGAACCATTGCCAGGTTTTCTTGCGGCTTTTTAAATGGTTACGTAATTTTCTATGGTATGCTAGCGGTTCTAAAACCGCATTTTGATCCATCGCAAGATCTTCAGTCATGTAGCTATTATTCAAAATCTAATACAGATTCTAAATTTAGGGATAACCTATGAGTTATTAATAAGAGGAACAAAGGTTTTTATACTGCTATCAATGTAATAACCTTACCACAATAGTGTTTCTTATTCTTCTTCTTCAGAATAATCTGGGTAAAGAAAGGAATTATAAGGAAAACGTTTTACATGAATCTCACGCACTTTATCATATACTTTCTTACGGAAATCTTCCATATTTTCCTTCTCAGTGGCAGAAATAAAAATGACGTCTTCTCCCATTTTTGCCATCCATGTTTCTTTCCACTCTTCTAAAGAATAATGAGCTGAGGTACGTTCTTCCATTAAATCTGTTTCGTCATAATCTTGCGCTTTATAAGCATCAATCTTATTAAAAACCATTATGGTAGGTTTATCAACAGCATCTATTTCACCTAATATTTTATTTACAGATGCTATGTGATCTTCAAAAGATTCATGAGATATATCTACCACATGCAATAGTAAATCAGACTCTCTTACCTCATCCAATGTAGATTTAAAGGATTCCACCAGTTGAGTAGGTAACTTTCTAATAAAACCTACAGTATCAGTAAGTAAGAAAGGTAAGTTTCTTATAACTACTTTACGTACCGTCGTGTCTAGAGTTGCAAAAAGCTTATTCTCTGCAAATACCTCACTTTTTGAAACTGCATTCATCAAGGTACTTTTACCTACGTTAGTATAACCTACTAGGGATACTCTGACTAGGGCGCCTCGATTGCCGCGTTGTGTTGCCATTTGCTTATCAATGGTAAGTAACTTCTTTTTAAGTAAGGTAATGCGGTCTCGTACAATACGTCTATCGGTTTCAATCTCTGTTTCTCCAGGACCGCGCATTCCTATACCACCTTTTTGTCTTTCAAGGTGTGTCCATAAACCTACTAATCGAGGTAAAAGATATTCGTATTGAGCAAGTTCTACTTGAGTGCGTGCATAACTTGTTTGTGCTCGCTGCGCAAAAATATCTAGAATTAGGTAGGTTCTATCAATGATTTTTGCCTCTAGAATTTTTTCTATATTTTTTTGTTGTGCTGGCGACAGCTCATCATCAAAAATGACAGTTCCTATATTGTTTGCTTTAACATAGGCAGCTACATCTTCCATTTTACCTTTTCCTATAAAGGTTTTAGGATTAGGTTTTTGCATTTTTTGGTGGAAACGCTTATGAACGCTCGCACCAGCGGTATAAGCTAGAAATTCTAGCTCATCCATATATTCATTTAGCTTTTCTTCATTTTGCTGTTGGGTGATGACACCTACAAGAATCGCTTTTTCGTATTCGTGATTTTCTAATTCTAACATAAAAGTTTTTGAATGTAAACAAAGATACTTTATTAGTTTAAAGAATAGTAATGTTTAATAATAGCTTAGGAAATGAATAAGGATGCGTATAACTTATTAAATGGATGTAATAAAGGAGATGAATTTGTAAAGGTCAAAATGTTACTTAAGACTAAAGGAAACCTATTCATAAAAAAAAGCCGTTTTACCTCAATAGTAAAACGGCTTTTAAAGGATATCAAGTTGATGGATATTACTTATTCAATAAAGCTTTTGCGTTTTCAATCGCTTCCATCGTTTGATCTCTTAGTTCTTTGATCTCTTCTACTTCTTGTTCTAGTGCAGGCAATTTTTCATCGATGGCTTCTTTAGTTTCTGGAGAAGGCTCACCATATGGAAACTTTTCAGAATAGTCCTTCATCCACGTCATCATACCGTCGTGAGATTTCGTTAATTCTTCTGCAACGATAGAACTTTGATTTGCATCTGATAATTCACCTGTCTCAGCTTTTTCAGTAATTTCTCCTTGCAACTCCATCAATTCGCCCATTTTAGGCATGATCTCGTCGTGTACTTCCATAGCTTCTGTCATTAAAGCGTCATAGGCTTCTATTTGGGTGGCAAGTGCTTTTTCTTCTGCGGTGGCTTCTTTTTTACAAGAAGTCAAAGTAAACATTGCTATTGCAATTATATAAAAAGTGTTTTTCATAATTTTTATTTCAGTTGTACAAAGATAAATGACATCATAAAACGCTCATTATTATTTTGAAATAAATTTTTACTTCATGTAATTCTGATCCGATTAGTTAGACTTACTTTTGGATCAATTGAAATAAAAACAGCATTTGTTTCCCATAGCTTTTCATCCTATTTACCAGCATCCTTTGCCAGAAGGACATCGTTTCCCGATGCTCAAGTACGAGTTGTTGCCGCAACAGTTACTTCATGAAGGAACAGCAATAGAAACAGACTTCTTTGAACCTAGCAAATTATGCAACGAAGTTGACGTGTTAAGAGTTCATACCGATCAGTATCTACAAGATTTAAAAGAATTAACACTAGATAAAAGAGCCGCTAGAAAACTAGGTTTTCCTCTTAGTGAGCAACTGGTAGAACGAGAATTGAGAATTGCACAAGGAACCATAGAAGGTTGTTTAAAAGCCTATGATTATCGAGTAGCTATGAATATTGCTGGTGGCACGCATCACGCTTATACAGATCATGGCGAGGCATTTTGTTTACTCAACGATCAAGCTATCGCTGCAAGATATTTACAATATCACGGTCTTGCTGAAAAAATATTAATCGTAGATCTAGACGTACATCAAGGTAATGGAACTGCCGAAATTTTTCAAAACGATGATAGCGTGTTCACTTTTTCCATGCAAGGTGCTGGCAATTATCCGTTTAAAAAGGAAGTTTCAGATCTAGACATAGCGGTACCAGATGGTTCTGAAGACGATTATTATCTTAACGAGCTAATAAACACGCTACCAGATCTCATCGCTCAAGAACAACCAGATTTTATATTTTATTTGTGCGGTGTGGACGTTTTAGAAAGTGACAAGCTCGGTAAACTAAGCATGACTCTAGAAGGTTGTAAAGAGAGAGATCGTTTTTCTTTATCCGCTTTCGCGAAAGCGAGAACAAAAACGAACGCTATGATCCCAGTGCAATGCAGCATGGGCGGCGGCTATTCTCCAGAAATTAAGACGATAATTGAAGCGCATGCCAATACGTTTAGGGTTGCGCGGTCTATTTTTAACTAAAAAAGTCGTACAAATTTGCACGACTCTATAGGTTTTAAGATAAATAAACTAAGGACTACTTAAGCCATCCTTTTTGACGAACACTTCGGGCAAAAAGCCACAATAAGATGGAGAGTACTGGTACTAGGATCAAGAAAAATTTATCTACTGTTGCCATCATGCTCCAGGCGTCTACTGTTATTTCATAAACACGGCATATAATTACCGCAATCAGTGATAGAAGTGCAAGTAATACCGCTTGTTTCTTTTTAAAAAGTAGTGCAATACAAGCAAATAGTCCAGCAAAAACTGCTACACCATATGCCCAAGTATACCAGCTAGGAAAACTGTTGTAGAATTCTATTTGCTCCTCGGTATATCCTTCCATCATCGCATCGCTACCTGCCATTGCTTCGGCACTCCATGCGCCTACGCCCATAAGATTCCATAAAAGAAAGAAAATTGCAACAATCCAAAACCACATTTTAGGTCGTGTAGAATAAGCCATATTTAAAATTTTAAGGTTAGGACTGTAAGTTAATAAAAAGTTAACAAACCGTTTATGGTTCTCTATAAATATCTGTTTTATGAGTGATTAAAATATGTTTCGAAAACGTTTGAAATATCAAAAAAAAATTAAATTGCACTAATCTAAACAGCCTTAATTATGAGCAACCGATCTATGAAACCTGAAAGCCTGATGATGTCTTATGGTTATAAACCAGAACTATCTGAAGGAGCTATAAAATGCCCTATTTTTTTAACCTCTACGTTTGTTTTTAAAAGTGCCGAAGAAGGTAAAGCTTTCTTTGAACTTGCTTATGGTAAAAGAGAAAAGCTTCCTGGTGAAGAAATGGGTTTGATTTACAGCCGTATTAACAATCCTGACCTTGAAATCTTAGAAAATAGATTGCGTTTATGGGATCAAGCAGATGATTGTGCTGTTTTTGAAAGTGGAATGAGCGCGATCTCTACT
>NZ_MAAX01000066.1 GCF_002162835.1 Nonlabens dokdonensis | reverse complement strand
CAGCAGCTTTGAAAGAAATCATATTTAAAGCTCTATTTTCTAAATCAGTTAGATCATCATCAACGAGTAAGTATGGTGATGATAATCCTTGCTCTACTAGAATCTTATTTTCAATCGCCCAATTAGACTGAATAAAAAGCTTATTCTTATGATTAAGGAAGGATAGAATAGCTGCACTCAAAGATTCGGACTCTTGATCCACTTTGGGTATTACTTCATTAATAATAGTTGTTTTAGCGCTACTTGCTAACACAGTATCATTAGGTGATAGACCAGTGAAACTTGTTTGTGAACTAATATAATTATAGAGCTGAGTCCGATAGCTATCTAAATGCAATAACTCTATGTTAATCCATAAAATGGATTTATCACTATTTGCAAGCTGATACCAATAAGGAAATGTTAAGTTATCCCCATTTGCTAGGACAACACTATTTTCAGGAATACCTTCTAAAATCCATGTAGAAAATGCCTCATTAAAATCTTCGTTACTTTTATTCTGAACTTTAAAATTTTGCAAAACAAAAAGTAAGGCTAGTACTCCAGTACATATAAGAAATACCTTTTTTATTTTTTTAGGTAAATAATTAAAAATAAATAAAATCCCTAGCATTGCATAAAACCCACAAACTATAAAAGAGAAAAAACTAATATAATCTCTTTCCCTGATTCTTAAACTACTAGGAGAAGGATTCAAATAAAGTATAATGGCTAATCCAGTTAGGAGAAACGTGATTCCTAATGTAATACCTAGATCCACATTTTTAAATGAATATATTATACCTAAAAAAATAAATAGCAAAGGGATTCCTAAATAGTCGGTTTTACCCATGTTAAGATAGCCCTTTGATGCATTAGGATTATGTATATAAGAACTTATAGTATGATTGATATGAGTACCAGAGTTTTTATGAAAATTAGACCTTCCCAAAAAGTTAGTTCCTAGGTATCTTAAGTACAAGGTGTATACTTGATAACTCCACGTAAAATGGCGACCATCATGGTCATTTATTGAGGTAGCGTCATCCCATTTAGGGTATTCTATCACATCATAATATGTAGTACTATGCATTCTTGGAAACCAAATTTCATTCTCATTGATTTTCTCCTTACCAGTAACAATGTCTATTTTTTCATCATACCTTTTACCCAATAAAATGGGTGTTTTTTGTAGACCGAATTGATTTGCGTTTATGTGATTTACGAGCGACTCTGTGTCTGATATGTAATATCCACCTACTTCAGATCCACTATTTAGAAACGGCATGTATAATAAATAAGAAAATAGCGATGCAAATAGAATGGTTGTTGTCAGTGCCTTTTTATAATACCATAACACTGCAACTATAAATATCAACAGTATACCAAGAATAGGAAATGCTAGATTCTGAGTTATGGCAAATGATTCTTGTAAAAACAAGGCAATGACCACAGCAAATTTTAAAAACAAAGAATGAAATAAAAGTGTTATTGCTAATAATAAAACGCTCATTAATAAAGACACAAATCGGTTGCTCAGTAAAGCATGGTACTTAGCTTTTCTTATTATAACATAGAAAACCGGAAGCAATATCAATAAATTCAATTTGTGAACTCCTAAACTGAGAAATATTAATATGCTGACCGATTTGATTAAAAAAGTAATTGAAATTCTATCAAAATAAAATTGAAAAATCTTGTAGAGTACGAGACTGAAAAACATACCGCTCATACTGTAAACTTCCACTTCGTAAGACAATTCCCAAACGGTCAAATTTAAACAACCAATACCTACTGCAATAAGACCGTACAACCAAGATTCATTCTGAATCACTTCATTAGAATAATTCTTATAAAGCATCAAAGCTATTTTGAATATATAAACACTCATGACACACGAGCATATAATGGAGAGTAAGACAGCTGCCTTGTAAGGAGTAATAAAGAAAAGAACGTTTTGAAATAAATTCAAAACAAGGATGTAAAACGGAGCTCCAGGTGCGTGAGTCAATTGAAAATTAGCTCCGGCAAATGCAAATTCTGGACTGTCCCATATTCCCATACTCCATCTGGCAGAAATAAATAAAACAATCGCAACTATAGAAAACACCCATACCGATTTGGCCTGTAGAAATCTCTTCAACAATTGTTGATTCATCGTTTTATGTTTTTTAGTTGCATTCTCAAAAATAACTATAATGCCGCAAGTGCATATTCCACTTTCACAAATTTCTCGACGTTTTGACCTCATTAGCAAGCGCTACTTTTTCTAATTTCAAGTCCTATACAATACTCAATTTTATCTATTTATTGTTTTCCTCGCTTTCGCGAAAGCGAGATTACCATAAACACCTTTAAATCAATAGCAAAAATTTTTACATGTCGGAAAATACCCATAACTGTTTAGTAAACAAACGTTTATTAAATAAAGTTCTAAAAAGTTTTTTCTATCTTTGAAGAAATAACCAATCATCATGAAACAAACTACCCTTTTAACCGTCTTTTTTTTACTTCTTTTTACAAGTATAACCTCATTATCGGCGCAAACGCTTAATGAATCCTCCGGTACTGGAGCACATATAAACATTACTAGTGGAGATTTTAATACAGCCTTTGGAGATAGTGCCGGCTTCTCGTTAACCTCTGGTTCTCAAACCACTTTTTTGGGCTATCAGGCTGGTCGTTCAAACACTACAAGTGAATTTATTGCTATAGGTTATCAAGCAGGATATAGCAATACCACAGGTTTTGACAACTTATTTATAGGCTGGCAAGCTGGTTTTTCTAATATTAACGGTGGTGATAATACTTTTATAGGTGCCGAGTCTGGAGAATTTAATACGACTGGTTATGATAATACCTTTGTAGGAGAAGAATCAGGAGCCAACAATACCACTGGATATGAAAATGTATTTATAGGTGAGGACGCTGGTTTTTCTAATACCACTGGTTATAAAAATGTTTTTGTAGGGAATGAGGCAGGAATCTCCTCAGGAACAGGTTATAGAAACACAGGTGTAGGTGACGAGGCATTAAGCGATGTAGATGAAGGTTGGAGCAACTCTGCATTTGGTGAATCTGCGGGAATTGATGTAGGTGCTGGTATTTTTAATACTATGTTAGGAGCAGGTTCTGGTGTTGCAACAGAACATGCAGATTATAACACATTTGTTGGAGCCGCCGCTGGATGGGATAATAATAGAACTAATTCTACATCTAACGCAAATAGAAATACATTCATAGGAACCGCAAATGGAAGTAGCAATCGAGAAGGTGAAGATAATGTTGGTCTAGGAGCTTTTGCTAGTTTTGGTTCTTCTGGATTACCATTTGATAATTTTAGATCTCAAGATCTATTAACTGGTAGCAGAAATAATTTAAGTAGAACTACTTTCATTGGTACTTTTGCAGATGCTGGAAATAATGATGTCACTCTAGTAGGTTATAGTACGCGCGTAGATGGACAGTACGGTATAGCAATAGGTACAAATACAGATGTTTTGAGTTCAGGCTCTATAGGATTAGGATATAATACAACTATCGCTTCTGGTTCTAACAACTCTGTAGGAATAGGTCGTGAAGTAGATATAGATAATCAAGAAGCCGTGGCGGTAGGTTCCAATTCTATTGCTCAAGCAAATGGTGGTATTGCGATAGGACATCAAGCTACGGTAGATGGCACTGGAAACACGACCACTTTCACTGGTAATAATATGGCGATAGGATACGAAGCAGCAGCAACTAATAATAATAGTATAGCCATAGGAGCAACATCTAGTGCTAGCGGTGAGAACGCCATGGCTATAGGGCAAGCGGCTACTGCTCCTAATGATAATACTTTAGTTTTAGGAGGAGTAACTAATCCAGTCTCTGTAGGTATAGGAACGGACACACCTAGCGCATTTGCATCAATGGAACTATCTGGAAATAATAAAGGACTTTTAGTAAACAGATTAACAGATACTGAGATCACCGCATTAGAATCAAATCTAACAGCTGCACAAAAAGGTCTTGTGTTATATGACTCAACAAACGATGTGTTCCAAGTTTGGGATGGTACACAATGGCTGTCTGCTATAAATACAGATGATCAAGAACTGTCTTTAAATGGAAGTAATCTAGGCATCACTAATAGCAGTAATACGGTAGATCTTTCTACTATTAATACAGATAATCAAGCTTTAAGTCTTAATAATAACATGCTGAGTATTACTAATGACAGTAATCCAGTAGACCTATCACCACTTACTGCTGACTTAGAAACGAGAGTCGCGGCTCTTGAAAATGCTACAGGATCAGCTTCTTCAGGAGGTATGACGCCACTATTATTTAATTACCAGTCTGTTATTAGAGATACCGACGGTAACCCTATTAAAAATGATGCAGTAGATGTACGCATTGCTGTAAGAGAAGATGGAGTTACTGGAACGGTTGTGTACAATGAAGAGCATAGTTTGACCAGTTCAGAATATGGAGTTTTGAGTCTTCAAGTAGGTGGAGGAACTTTATTAAATGGTGATTTTTCTACTATTAATTGGGGAGAACATGAGTATTACCTAGAAATCTCTCTTGATAGTGCTCAAACAGGAACTTTTACTACGTTGAGTACGACACAGCTATTAAGCGTCCCTTATGCATTACACGCTAGAAGTGCAGACTATATTACAGGAACAATGGGATCTACTGGATCGAGAGCTGCAAAATCAAGCCAAAACACAGAAATACAAGAACTCAAAACTCAAGTAAAGCAACTACAAGCACAGATGCAATTATTGATTGATAAGAAAAACTAAAACTAGAATTATGAGAAATCTAATTTTAATTTGTTGTCTCGCTTTCGCGAAAGCGGGATTATCACAAACGACCTTATCACATCAAGTTATAGGCTCATTAGGAAGTACAGAAACAGTAGGGAATGTAGTACTCGAACAGAGCCTAGGCGATCTAGTCATAGTCTCAAGTAACACAAGCGATGATGTTGCTTCTGGTTTTCAGCAAGGAAGAAAATACATCGATTATATATATGAATCAAGTAACTGGAGACCATATGCACCAGAATCTAACGCTACTTTTATAGATAATTTCTTTATAAAAAGTGATGGCGCAGTTTTAGGAAGTGCCATAGATATAAAAGACATAACAATAGAAGGTGCATATACCATAGATTTAGGAAACTTTAATCTATCCTTTAAAGGAGATTTATCGAGCCAAAATAGCTTTGTCACAAATGGTAATCTTGTATTTACCGGTGATAATGGAGAATCAAATCGATTATATACTACTGGAATAAATATAGAAAATTTTGTGAAAGACGGTAGTGATTCTTTCACTCTAGATGAGGCAATGACCCTTACAAATCTTTTTACACTCAAGAATGGTGTTCTAGATACTGCAAATGGAAATTTAATATTTGTAAGCACTTCATCAAATACTGCCGAAATTGCACCAAATGAAGGCGGCTCAATGCTTGGAGAGTCAGTTATACAAAGATACATCCCACCTAAAAGAGCTTATAGATTTCTTGCAAGTAGTGTAAATACTAGCGGTAGTATTTTAGAAAATTGGCAAGAAAACGGTTCAAATATCAGTGGATTAGGAACCCACATTTCTGGTTCTATGAGCGGTGCAAATGGTTTTGACGCGACGCAATCTGGAAATTCAAGTATGTTCACCTATGATAATTTAAATCAAGGTTGGAATACTGTTGCCAATACTAATGTTAGAGGACTTGATATAGGCGAGGCCTATAGAATTATGATCAGAGGTGACCGTACTGTAGATTTAACAAATAATGCTACCACTCCTACTCCTACTACATTGAGAGCAAAAGGTGCGATGAATGTTGGGACTTATCAAAATGATCAACTTTCTATTACAGCTGGAGGATTCAATTTTATAGCAAATCCTTTTCAAGCGACGGTAAATGTAAACACCGTTTTACAAGGCTCTAATAACTTAAACCTTAATAGATACTACGTATGGGATCCTACAATTAATGCACGAGGCGCTTATGTAACTGTAATGCTTCCTTCTGGTAGTAATGTAGCTGGATCTTCTGCAAATGAATATTTACAACCGTCTCAGTCGGCTTTTGTAACAACGCTTAACAATACGACAGTTGCCTCTCCTACAGAGATTATTTATAATCAAGATGACATTGTAAATGGAAATCAAACTACCATTTTCTCTATCCCAGCAAATGATTTTGAAATTATTGGTAGATTGAATAAAGTTGTGCCAGGACAACCCTTACAGTTTCTAGATGCATGGGGAATATTTATGGGAAGCCAGTACACTAATGCTGTAGATCCTATGGACGCTCCATCATTAGGGAATCCAGATGAGACCATAAGCATTGTTAATGGCTCAGATTATTTGAATATTGAATTTAGAGATGTACCTCGTAACCTGGATATTATCCCTCTAAATCACACTAACTATAGACACTCATCTTATAACTATCAGTTTGAAATAGATGCAATTCCAGCTGGTACAAATGTGTATCTACAGGATAATCATTTGAATACAAGTAGTCAATTAAATGAAGGTTTTAACGATTATCAATTTACAGTAGACTCTAGTGTAACAGGCTCTATTCAAGAAGATCGCTTTCACCTATTCTTTACAAATATCACCTTAAGTGAAGGTCCTGTTGAGATACTTGCTGGTTTTGAACTATATCCTAACCCAGTGAAAGACATTATTCATATAAGATGGAACAACAACAACGGCTCTCAAGAAGAAGAATTATCCTATAGATTGATTAACACGCTGGGACAAATAATAAGAACCGGAACACTCGACTTCACGGGCAATGCGTCTAATATCAAAGATTTAGGAAATCTAGCTAGTGGTAGTTATTTTGTAGAATTGAGCCTTAATGATGCAACAAAAACAGTACAAGTCATCAAAGAATAAGTTTTGATCGTTACACTAATTTACTTAAAATCCCTTTCTGAAATTTTAGCAAGGGATTTTTAATTCTGAACAGTAATTTATGCAGCTATAATTGTGACTGAATGCCTAAACATTGTTACAAAAATATTTTGCTAGCAAGCGGTGAATATACGTGGAGTCAAAATTGATTTACAGGAGCAGCTGACACTGTAATCATGACTGTATATTCAGACGATCCTTCCTTTGAAATAGTAGGAGTTTACACTATAACGGATGATCAGGTAGTTGCTGAGCTAGTAGAAATGTATTTTGCAATTAACTACAATATTGAAAATGATACCTTAGATCAAGAAGAAGAAGAATTTAAATCAGGAACATTAACCATAACTAGAAATAATGATGGAACTCATGTTTTTAATATTGATAACGGTATTGTAGATATAATAGGTAATGACTTTACCCTAGACTATCAAGGTACTTTAACTTTATTGACACCATAAAAAAATCCCTTTCTAAAATTTTAGAAAGGGATTTTCAAGATTAACGTGAATCGTGAACTACGGTCTGTTTGTTGCCACTGGTTCTTTACTTACCCAAGTGTTAACTGCTACAATAGCATTTTCACGATAATCTACCTCAGTAAGTTGGTCGTTATTCCAGAAAAACCATTTACCTGCTTTTCTATTGTTTTTATACTCTGCCTTAGCAGTTTTTTGACCTTCAGCACTATAGCTGATCCACTCACCGTGTCTCTTGTTATTTAAAAATGTTCCTACTTGAGCAACAGTTCCATTTTCATGATAATAAGTCGCTTTTACTAAGCCATCTTCCATCTTTTCAAAAGTAGGTTTTACCTCTTGCGCCATTCCTACGGCACCTAACATCATCACTGTAATAATCAATAATTTCTTCATCATCGTATTCTTTAATATTACTCAAAGTTAACTTTTAAATTACTTTTACACAACATTTAGGTAACATTAAATTTACATTAAGTACTTATTATATTGTTTTACAGTTACTTAAGTATGTGTTTATATTGTATTTTTAACGAGTTTATACTGTTTTAACAATAAATCTTTGCCTTTTTCTTATGTGTTTATCTATTAAAATCGGTTTATTTTTGCAAGCTTATAAGAAGGATTCATTATGTATAGATCACACGACTGTGGTAGCCTAAGAGCTAGCGATATAAATAAAGAAGTAACACTTGCCGGATGGGTGCAAAAAAGCCGCGATAAAGGTTTTATCGTTTGGGTAGATTTAAGAGATCGATATGGGATTACTCAGTTGCTTTTTGATGAAGAACGCACAGACAAAGCCCTTATTGAAAAAGCACAAAATCTTGGTCGTGAGTTTGTGATCCAGGTAAAAGGAACTGTCATAGAGCGTGAATCTAAGAATAATAATATTCCTACTGGAGAAATCGAGATACTTGTTAAGGAATTAGAAATCTTAAGCGAGTCTAAAACTCCACCCTTCACAATAGAAGACAACACTGATGGTGGTGAAGAGCTGCGCATGAAATACCGTTACCTAGACATACGTCGTAATCCAGTGCGTGAGAACTTGATCTTCCGTTCTAAGGTAGCAATGGAAGTGCGTAATTTCCTGGCTGGAAAAGACTTTGTCGAGGTAGAAACACCTGTTTTAATTAAGTCTACTCCAGAAGGTGCTCGTGACTTTGTTGTGCCATCGCGTATGAATGAAGGTCAATTTTATGCCTTGCCTCAATCACCACAAACCTTTAAGCAATTGCTTATGGTAGGTGGAATGGACAAATATTTCCAGATCGTAAAATGCTTTAGAGATGAAGATTTACGTGCAGATCGTCAGCCAGAGTTTACACAAATAGACTGCGAGATGTCATTTGTAGAGCAAGAAGATGTACTTAATATTTTTGAAGAGATGACACGTCACTTATTAAAGAAAGTGAAAAACGTGGACATCGCAGATTTTCCACGCATGACTTATCAAGAGGCGATGGAAAAATATGGTAACGATAAACCAGACATTCGTTTTGGGATGGAGTTTGCTGATATTTCCGCTTTCGCGAAAGCGGGAGATTTCAAAATCTTTAACGAGGCAGAACTAGTAGTTGCCCTTGCAATTCCTGGTGGTGAAAGCATGACTCGTAAAGAAATTGATAAATTAATTGATTGGGTACGACGTCCACAAGTAGGTGCTACTGGAATGGTCTACGCAAAATATAACCTAGACGGTACTTACAAGTCTAGCGTTGATAAATTTTACTCGCAAGAAGATCTTGCAAAATGGGCAGAAGCTACTGGAGCAGAGCCTGGTGATTTAATTTGTGTCATGTCAGGTCCAGCAGATAAAACTAGAGCGCAATTAAGTGCTTTGAGAATGGAAATGGCAGAGCGTCTAGGATTGCGCAACCCTAATGAATTTGCTCCTTTATGGGTGGTAGATTTTCCATTATTAGAATGGGATGAAGATACAGAGCGTTACCACGCGATGCATCATCCATTTACTTCTCCTAAACCAGAAGATATTGAAAAACTAAAAACAGATCCAGGTAATGTAAGAGCAAACGCTTACGATCTTGTAATGAATGGTAATGAAATAGGCGGCGGATCTGTACGTATTTTTGATAAGGAGCTGCAAGCTTTAATGTTTGATCATTTAGGGTTTACTCCAGAAGAAGCAAGAGCACAATTTGGTTTCTTGATGGATGCTTTTGAATATGGCGCGCCACCACATGCAGGACTAGCTTTCGGTTTTGATAGATTAGTTTCTATCTTAGGTGGTCAAGAAACGATACGCGACTTTATCGCATTCCCTAAAAATAATAGTGGTCGTGATGTCATGATCGATGCGCCCTCTGTTATTGACAACGAGCAATTGCAAGAATTGAACTTAAAAGTGACGGTTTAACCTATAGAAAAGGTAAAAGTCAGTTTTAGTTTTCTTTTTAAAAGTATTATTCAATGAAAAAATCTGTTGCAATTCTATTTTTAGTTTTACTTGTTGCCTGCCAGCAGCAGGTAGATCCTACTTTAGAAAATGCCAACTCAATTTTTGACAGTAAAGATTTTACGATTGAATTCATTTTGAATGAAGAGAAGACGGAATCCATGAGCTTTATAGATGATATTATCGTTTATAAAGCAGATGGTAATACTACGAGAAAAACCATCTCGCTTGACCAGGCGCTATTGATAAATAATTTTATCCAGGATCAATTTACGCAACACGATCAATCAAACTCAGAAGTTCCATCCATAGCTATTTATAATACTGCTAAGAAGGTAACTTTTAACATCCCTAACTATAAGCCAGAATATCTGGAGCTTATTAAAAAACTTAAATTGTAATATGTTTCCATTAAAAAGAAATAGAAGATTAAGAACTAGTGCATCTATCAGATCTCTTGTGCAACAAACTTTAATTTCACCTAGTGATTTTATCGTGCCTCTATTTGTAGTAGAAGGAAAAGGTGTAAAAGAAGAAATAGCTTCAATGCCCGATTATTACCGTTACAGCCTAGATCTTTTAAAGAAAGAAGTTCAGTTGCTTTGGGATATGGGATTAAAAAGTGTCTTGCTTTTTGTCAAAGTACCAGATGAATTAAAAGATAACAAAGGAACAGAAGCTCTAAATCAAGATGGGTTAATGCAACGCGCTATTAAAACCGTTAAAGAAGTAGCTCCAGAAATGTATGTAATGACTGATGTAGCTTTAGATCCTTATTCTAGTTATGGTCATGATGGAATAGTCGAAAATCAAAAGATCCATAACGATCCTACATGCGAGGTTCTAGCTCAAATAAGTATTTCTCATGCTCAGGCTGGAGCCGATATGGTTGCGCCTAGCGATATGATGGATGGCCGTATTCTTTATATAAGAGAAGCGCTAGAA
>NZ_MAAX01000071.1 GCF_002162835.1 Nonlabens dokdonensis | reverse complement strand
TTGGACTTAAAATCAAAAGATGTTCTAAAAGAAGCACTTTCTACATATGATGGTACTTTAATTCTCGTTTCTCACGATCGTGATTTTCTTCAAGGACTATCAGAAAAAGTATTTGAATTTAAAGAGCAACGAGTAATTGAGCATTTTGAAACCATCGACGCTTTCTTAGAACGCAACAGAATTAAAAGCATAGCAGATATTAATTTGAAATAGCAACAAGTACATATGATGGTAAAGATTGCTACCTTTAAAAATGTTATCAACTCGTACTCAATATTTCTAGTAATCCCATCGACGCATCTCGTTAAGCTCTTCTTGAGCCTCGATTTCTTCTATTGGAATTACTTTTAAGAATGAAGGGTGCTGTTCTATCGCAAACTCTATTTGCTCTACTATCTTTTCAACACTATCATTTTCGTAGTCTATTTCAAGCGGTTCCTTAATGACCATGGATTGAAGGATATTACGTTTTTTAATACGTAAACCTTTTTTATCAAAGCTCCTGCGGAAACCATCAATAACTATAGGCACCACAATAGGTTTATACTGTTTAATAATATGAGCAGTTCCTTTTCTTATAGGCTTGAATGGTTTAGTGGTTCCCTGCGGGAAAGTAATTACCCAACCATCATCTAGAGCGATTCCTATATTTTTAGTATCGTCTGGATTTACAGCACGATTTACTTCTTCTCCCTTGGCACGCCAGGTTCTTTCTACAGTGATAGCGCCTGCATAAGCAAATATTTTAGGTAGTAAACCACTTTGCATCGTTTCCTTAGCAGCTACATAGTAAATATTAAGTTTAGGACTCCATAGATATCCTACATTTTTTATACTGTCATCACGTCCTTTTAAAGAAGCATTAAAAACATGAAACATACTTACCACATCAGCAAAGTATGTTTGATGATTTGATACAAATAAAACGCCAGTTTCTGGTAGATTCCTTATAAAATCGCTTCCTTCTATCTCCATCTCATTAAAGCCTCTGTATCTTCTATGAGATAAGACACCAGCAATACGTATGAGCCATTTTTTTAAAAATAAAATATGACCGAAAGGATTTTCTTTAAATAATCCCATTTAGTTTTCAGTTTTGGGGAATGACAAATATAATGATAGCAGCTTAAACTACCTCGCTCAGTTGCCACTGGCTTGAAGAAAATAGTCTTTGATTTCTTGCAACATCATTGCCGTTGCACCCCAAACCATCACATCGCCAAAATAAAAGCACGGCACACTTACTTCCTTCATATAACTAGTTGATAAGACCGTTTTACTCACATTTTGATCTTTGAGCAATTCTGCTAGCTCTATTTCTATAATCGATTTTACCTCGCTGGGTTGCGCTTTGAATTGTAATTCCGCTTTCGCGAAAGCGAGATAAGGATAAACCATGTAATTACTGGGTGGGATGTATAGAGATGTCAATGAGGTAATTAAATGTTGATGCTCTATGGATATCCCTATTTCTTCTTCAGTTTCTCTTAGAGCGGTGTAACTGTTGTCAACATCGGTTTTTTCCTTTCTGCCGCCCGGAAAAGCAATCTGACCGCTATGTTTACCTTTAGTTTGAGCGCGTTCTATAAGCACAAAATGTGGGATGTCATTTTTAGGATATACGAGCATCATAACAGAAGCTTCTTTATGATTTTGTGCTTTCATAGCACTGTGCCGCATTTCGTCTAGACGTTCTACAGCAGCCATTTTAAGCTGCGATTGTAGCCCTGGAAGCGGTAAATTCTTTAGCTTTGAAATTCTATCTAAAAATTCCTGAAATGAAGTCACGTATTTTAATTTTCTTGTCTTTATTAACACTCTTATCGTGTAAAGATACTCCACAAATTCAAAATAACGAGTCAGTTAAAAAGACAGATACGGTAGTTAGAAAGACAAGAGAACAACGTATTCTTGAAAAAACCTATAAAAGACAACTATCTGCAGATGGTGATACACTTCTAGCGTACATCCCGCAAGATAGTGTAGTGCCATTTTTTACTAGATATGGAAAGGAAAATCCAGAAACTAAAGTCAGACTTATGACTTCTTATGGTGATATAGAAATGGAGTTATTTGAAGAGACGCCGCTGTATCGTGCTAGTTTTATTTACCTCACTAAAAATGCATATTTTAATGGTACTTTTATTCACCGTGTAGTAGAGGATTTTGTAGTTCAAGGTGGTAATAGTGATGAAAAGTTACCTTCCTTAAAAAGAGCTAGTGCTGGAAATTATAAACTTGCACCTCATTTCATACCTGGTATTGTTCATGAACGTGGTTCCTTAAGTAGTGCCAAACAATGGGAGAATAATCCAGAAGACTGGCATAATCCATTTGACTTTTTTATTACTTTGAGTAGATCACCTCATTTAGACGGTGAGCATACTGTTTTTGGTAAAGTAACAAAAGGAATTAACATCGCAGATGAGATTGCTAGAGTACCGAGAGACGAAAGCGACTGGCCTAAAGAAGATATTTTTATAGATATGGAAGTCATTGAATAGCTATAAAATGAAAGTTTTAAAACGACCTGAAAAAAGCTTAAATATCGCTGAATTTAAGGTGGATTGATTTGGTTTAATAATTTCACCTAATCACCTAATACCTGTAGACTATAGCATTGATATTCATTCCAGCACCTACACTAGCAAACATTACTACATCTCCTTTTTCTACTTTGTGCTGTGGCATTTGATTTCTTACCACTAGATCCATAACTGTAGGAACCGTAGCAACAGAGCTGTTACCAAATTTGTGAATGATCATAGGCATGATATCCTTCGGTACTTCCATGTCATAAAGCTTGTAGAAACGCTCAACGATAGCTTCGTCCATTTTCTCATTTGCCTGATGAATAAAGATTTTTTTCAAATCTTTAATATCCACTCCTGCTTGATCCATAGCGGCTTTCATTCCTTCAGGAACTTTAGAGAGAGCAAAATTATAAATGCGGCGACCGTACATTTTTATATACTGAGTCTTATCTTGTAACTCTTTATTATATGAAGTTTCATTAAAAATAAAGAATGCCTCTTCTTCTGTAAATGTAGCAGTAGATTGTCCTAATATTCCATGATCATCATGGCTAGGTTCAACAATTACAGCTCCAGCACCATCAGAATAAATCATAGAATCCCTGTCGTGTGGATCTACAACTCGCGATAACGCTTCAGCACCGATGACAAGTACTTTTTTTGCAAGACCTGATTTTATGAAAGAGTCTGCTTGAGTGACTCCTAGAATCCAGCCTGGACAACCGAAGAGTACATCATATGCTACGCATTTGGGACTTTTAATCTTTAGTTTGTTTTTTACACGGCTAGCAAGACTTGGAACCATATCGCTAGATCCTCCATCTGGTTTTACATCGCCATAATTGTGTGCAACGATTATGAAGTCTATTGATTCAGGATCACATTTAGCATCTGCTATTGCTTTCTCTGCAGCTAAGGTTGCAATATCACTGGTAAGGAGATCATCGCTCATATACCTGCGTTCTTCTATTCCAGTTATAGCTACAAATTTTTTGATGATGGTAGCGTTATCACTTCCGAAAGAGCTTCCATCATTATTTAAGAATTCATGATTCATGAACTCTTCATTTTTTCTCACAACATCAGGAATGTGACTTCCTACTCCGGTAATTTTTGCTCTCATGCAACTTCTTTTCAATCTTAGGGACAACAAAAAAAGTGATTTATGTGATTCATTCCTAATAATTAACAGCCGAATATGATCTTCTTTTTAAATCTTTAAGAATCATCTAATGAATTGTTTAGTTTATTATGAATTTTATAATGCAATGAATAATAAAAGGCATGAATCACTTATAATTTTATAAAATATGTTGATGAATTTAATTGAGGTAAAGAATTATGACACTAGTGATAGATTGCCGCTTTCTGTAACTAATTTTTACGTTCTTATAAAATTATTTGGTTTTATAATAGTATTTCTGTTCAAATCAATAATTACCACAATTTTTTAAAGGACTCTTTGCTAAAGGTTTTATCGACGGATTTAAAATTTGTCGAAAGAGGCTTTTTGAGTTAATTATACTGTTCTATGGTATTTTTACCATCATATTAGGAGCTTATTATTTAGACGTTTTAATGATAAATTATGGAGTTATCATAGCCTTAGGTTTTACTCTCAAAGTCTTTTTCCCTAAGTATATTTTTAAGTTTTAATTCTTAACCACGACTTTTCTATACAATCTACTAGTCAAGGTTCTGATTTGCAATATATATGTTCCGTTAGAAAAACCATCAGTCGCTATTTGTACTTGGTTTGCTTTCATATCATTTAAAGTCTTGAAGATTCTTTTTCCTTTTAAATCAAAAAGGGATACTTCAAGTATTTCTTTACTTTGAATATTTAAAAAGGAGTTAGCAGGATTAGGAAAAATCTTAATTTCCCTTGATTGATCAGAAGATATTTCTTGAAGAGAAAGCACGTTTCCTTGAGTATCTGTTTTTTGAAACCAAATGTTTAAATCACCATTTCTAGGATCACCCCATACGGCACTTAACACATCATTTTCTAATTGTATCGACATAAAATCATTTCCAGAACTCGTTAATATAGGATCATAAGGAATCAATAAACTCGATAATCTAAAGTTAGGCTCAAATTGAGTGCTGTTATTAGGCCTATAAGCTGCGTAAATTTCAGAATCAGCAGTGTAGGTACCGTCGCTACCATTTCTTCTATCTCTCCATGTGATTATTAAATCTCCATCATTATCAAAATCTCCCCAAACAAGATCTTGCATTCTATTGTTTGCGATAGGATCGTCATTTACTCGAGTAGGAGCGCTCCAAGTCGCACCAGCATCAAAAGATTCTGTAAGAAAAACGTCTAGATCACCATTTGTAGTTCTTAATCCTATGACCGCTAGATGATTTGAGTTTGCTGGATTACTAAGTAAAAGTCCTGCTTTTTTAGCATCTGGAAAATTAGTTAATGGTATAAGGTTGATAATATTATCTACGGCTTGATGTGAAAATGTAGTTCCTGCATTATTAGAACTTGCTAAAAGAAGTCTGGCAAATGGACTCTGAGAAGTTACAAATGATGGGTAGCTAGCATAAAATACACCTGTGCTACTTACTGCTGGTGAAGGCATAGGTAAATTATTAGCACTTCCAGCCAGCCAGCCTGGTGCATCTAAATAGGAAGTAGAAAATGTAGTTCCATTATCTGTAGAGATAGATACATATGGGTTAAATGGTGCATTAGTACGATTCAAATTCATGCTAGTCACATAAATAGTACCTTGTGTGCTTCCGCTTGAGCAATCAATAGCAATCCAAGGTCTATCGATAGGCCATTTTGTACCATCAAAAGTTGTGTCTACTACATTTACTGGATTGCCCCATGAGAGTCCGCCATCAGTTGATTTTACAAGATAAACGCCTCCAGTAACTGGTGGAGCAGTTCCCGTAAAATCTATATAGCTTATAAATACCTCTCCTGTATTATTAAAAGCAATAGCAGGATCTGCAGAAGAGTAACCACTTACTACATGAGGAATTAATGTTGTATTACTCCACGTATTTCCTGCATCAAAACTAGATTTAATTTTTATTTGAAATTGATTAGCCAGATTTACCCAACCCATCCACGCGACTACAATATTATTTGCATCATTAGGGTTGACCGCCACATAAGGTTCACCGTCAAAAACATTGCCGTTTGATAAATTAGTGTTTTGAGAAGAACTATTTAAAACGAAAGACAGAAATATTACAATGAGTAGGTAGCTCTTCATGATGTGAACAATGTAAAAATAAAGATATAAAAAATCTAAGACGATAAAAACCGAATCAACAATTAAGCTGATTCGGTTTGTGATGTCAGTTTGAGCGAGAGTTGAGAACGTTTAACTAACACTGAGTTATGAACCATCAGATTCCGCATCAAGTGCGGAAAATCAGATGTTCAAATTTCTACAAATACTCTTCCATAGGAGCGCAAGTACACATTAAATTACGATCGCCATAAGCATCATCTGCGCGACGCACGGTAGGCCAGAATTTATTGTCAGACACATAATCCAGCGGATATGCAGCTTGTTGCCTTGTGTATGGTAAATCCCAATCATCACTAGTAATCATTTGCAAGGTATGCGGCGCGTTCTTTAACAAGTTATTCGGTTCGTCTTTGCTTGTCTCAGCAATCTCTTTTCTTATAGAAATCATGGCGTCGCAAAAACGGTCTATTTCTTCTTTAGATTCTGATTCTGTAGGTTCTATCATCATTGTCCCGTTTACTGGGAATGACACTGTAGGAGCGTGAAAACCATAATCCATTAGTCGTTTTGCTATATCTACTACTTCAATTCCGTGCTCTTTAAATGGGCGACAGTCTATGATCATCTCGTGAGCAGCGCGTCCTTTTTCACCTACATATAGACAAGAAAAACTACCTTCTAGACGTTCCTTGATATAGTTTGCATTTACAATAGCATATTCTGTAGAGCGTTTTAATCCATCAGCACCTAACATACAGATATAACCATAAGAAATTAAACAAGCCAGCGCACTACCGAACGGCGCTGCACTGATAGGTGTAATCGCTTGATCGCCACCAGTCGGGATAATAGGATTAGTAGGTAAGAATGGAACCAATTGAGGTGCCACACAAATAGGTCCTACACCAGGTCCACCACCTCCATGAGGTATGGCAAATGTCTTGTGTAGGTTCAAGTGACAAACGTCAGCACCTATGTTTCCTGGGTTTGTTAACCCTACTTGCGCATTCATGTTTGCACCATCCATATACACTTGGCCACCATTTTCATGAATCAAGCCTGTGATTTCTTTAATGGCACTTTCATAAACTCCATGAGTCGATGGATAAGTTACCATTAACGCACTCAAATTGTCTTTATATTTCTCTGCCTTTTCACGTAAATCATCGACGTCTATGTTTCCGTTATCTAGGGCTTTGGTAACTACTACTTTCATTCCAGCCATTACCGCACTTGCAGGATTAGTACCATGAGCACTTGATGGAATTAAACAAATGTTTCTGTGATGATCTCCACGACTTTGGTGGTAAGCTCGTATCGCCATTAATCCAGCAAATTCTCCCTGCGCACCAGAATTAGGTTGTAAAGATGTCCCAGCAAAACCTGTACATTCATTCAACTGTATTTCTAGTTTCGTCAACATTTCTTGATATCCTTGCGCTTGATCTAGTGGCACAAATGGGTGAATATTTCCCCATTGCGGATTTGAAAGTGGCAACATTTCTGCTGCGGCATTCAATTTCATGGTACAAGAACCTAAGGCAATCATCGAGTGGTTTAAAGCCAAATCTTTGCGCTCTAATTTCTTGATGTAACGCATTAATTCTGTTTCAGAATGGTAAGAGTTGAATACCTCATAGGTCATGAAATCCGTCTGGCGTCCTTCTCCTAGGTGTGTTTTCTCGATCAACTCTGTGATAGGAGAGAAGTCTTTAGATACCGCTTTCGCGAAAGCGGAAACAATATCATTCAAGTCTGCTAGGGAAGTAGTCTCGTTCAAAGAAACTTGAACAGTGTTTGCATCTGGATAATAGAAGTTGATTTCTAGTTCTAGTGCTTCTTTCTTCACAGCTTCAGCATCTACTTTGAAACTTAATGTGTCAAAGAAGTTCTCGTTAGTCTGGTAAATCCCTAGTTTCTCAACGGCATCTGCAAGGGTAGCAGTTTGTGCGTGTAATTTATTTGCAATAAACTTCAAACCACGTGGCCCGTGATACACACCATACATACCAGCCATAACGGCAAGTAATACCTGTGCAGTACAAATATTTGAAGTCGCTTTATCTCTTTTTATGTGCTGCTCACGCGTTTGTAACGCCATGCGCAGTGCACGTTTTCCATCAGTATCTTTAGTAACACCTATGATACGTCCAGGAATTTGTCTTTTAAATTCTTCACGTGTCGCAAAATATGCTGCGTGAGGTCCACCATATCCTAACGGAATTCCAAAACGCTGTGTAGTTCCCACAACCACGTCTGCGCCCCAATGTCCAGGAGCCTCGAGCAACACTAAAGACATAATATCTGCAGCTACGGCTATACGGATGTTGTTTTCTTTGCACGTTTTCGCAAAAGCGGTATAATCCACCACATTTCCACTCGCACCAGGATATTGTAACAGAATACCATAGTATCCTGCGCTCATGTCTATCTCCTGCGGATTTCCTTCTACCAACTCAATCCCTAACGGAATCGCACGTGTTTTTAATAATTCTTTAGTTTGTGGCAAAGTATCTTGATCTACAAAAAACTTAACGATGTTCTCCTTTTTCTGTGCACGTTCACGAACTGAAAAAAGTAATGTCATTGCCTCCGCAGCAGCGGTAGACTCATCAAGTAATGAAGCGTTGGACAGCTCCATTCCTGTTAAATCGGTCACCATCGTCTGGTAATTCAATAAAGCTTCTAGACGTCCTTGAGCAATCTCGGCTTGATAAGGCGTGTATGCAGTATACCATCCTGGATTTTCTAAGATATTTCTTTGGATTACAGCTGGTGTGATAGGCTGGTTATATCCTAGACCTATATAAGATCTGAATTGTTTATTCTTTGCACCTAGTTTATTGATATGACTTAGGAATTCATACTCGCTCATCGCAGGATCTAACTGTAAATCTTGCTTCAAACGAATGTTTGCAGGAACGGTTTCATAAACAAGTTGATCAATAGAATCAACTCCTATGGTTTCTAACATAGGTGCAAGGTCTGCCTTGCGTGGTCCGATATGTCTAAGGGCAAAACGATCTGTATTCATAGTACTTATGTGGTCTATATTTAAGATATTGAATTCTGCTTGAATTCGTTGCAAAAGTAGTCGTTTAAGGTATTTAAACTAACAAGCGTTTGTATAATTTGATTCAATTTTTCAACCTTTTTAAGCGAGTTATTAACTATGCAGTGTAAATTTGAACAATGAGGTTTTTGAAAAGCATTTTAGACTTTTATATACGCAGTAGTTTGCATGTGGCAGTTTGCTTTGTGGCGTTGTTTGTGGTTTTCAATTATTGGAACTTTAACACCATTGATGTTTCAATTATCGGTTTGATATTTTGCGGTGTCCTGATAGGGTATAATTTAATAAAATATGCGATTCTAGTATTGAAAAAGGAGAGTTTTAGATTCAAAAATAGAATTTTGATACTTACTTCGTTAGCTTCATTAATTGCGATTTATCTGTTGATTAATGATAATTTATGGACTGTATTAATGGTACTATTGGCGTTTTCATATTCTTTACTCTATGCGTTTCCGTTATTTAAGCATCGTAATTGGAGACAAATACCAATTATTAAGTTAATAACAGTTGCTGTTTCATGGATTATTTTAATTTGCCTTATTCCACTGAAATCAAGTTATGTAGATTTTGCCTATGCATACGGATGTGATGTGACGCCAGTAATTGATTCTGTCTTTTATCTGTATATCATAGATATGTTTCAACTTTTTATTCTAATAATTGCGTTATGTATACCTTTTGAAATAAGAGATTTAAAGTATGATGCAGTGTCTTTAAAAACATTGCCTCAACTTATCGGTGTTCTCAATACAAAAATTATTGGAATTTCTATATGCGTTATTTACATCGTTATAGAGTACGTTCAATTTGGATTTTTAATTGATCATGAATTTCTGATTAACTACTTCATTGTAGTCTTAGTAGCAACCGCCATCTGGTTTTCAGATAAATTCAAATCTGATTATTATGCCAGTTTTTTTGTGGAAGCGATACCTATTTTGTGGTTAGGACTATACTACTTACTTTAATTTTAAAACATAAAAAAAGAGCTAAAAGGCTCTTTTTAAAATTTCATTGAATATTATTTACTCATGGCTTCTTTTAAAGCCTTTTTAATAAGTTTTTTTTGTTCAATTCCTAAGGAAACCCATCTCAATCCTTTTAACGTGCGTTGAAATTTTGCGTTGTTTTTATGAAAAGAGCGACATTTAAAACAATGACCTCTGTGAAGTTTATGTCTAAATATTTCTTTAGGATTTAAATCGCCGTATTGTTCACGAGTACTTAAAATGCTAGCCTGGTCGCAGTTGATGAAAAATTTACTCATTAGATTAACTATTCTTGTGCCATTTTTTATTTAAACATTCCATAAGCTGTACTCGAGCTCTGTGAATGATTACCCAAAGATTGGACGCCGTGATATCATGTTCCTTACATATGGTTTCGGTTTCCAAATTGTCTATGGTTTTTTGCACAAATATAGTGGCATATCGCTCAGGTAAACAAGCAATACATTCTTCAAGTGCCTCGCCTAGTTCTCGTTGTTCAATTACATCTTCTACATTAGGATTGCGCAGGTCTTCTGCACGTTCTTCCATCCAGTCGCCATCTTGATCACTGCTAGGCAGATAGCTCATGCGTACTTCGGCTTTACCTTTATTAGAGTTTATTTTACGGTAATAATCTATAATTTTTCTTTTAAGAATAGATATTAACCACGTACGTTCTGTAGAATTACCCTTAAAACGGTGTGCACTTTTTAAACCAGCCAGAAAAGTTTCAGATACCAGATCTTGTGCCATTATAGGATCGTTGACCCTACTTATGGTAAAGTTGAAGAGGTAATCACCGTAGCGATCGACCCATTTTTCTGGTATTAGTTTTACTTCTGGCATTTTCGTTTTATCTAGTTTCTAAAATTTCGTTATTCTGCGTTCATTATGCTACCAATCCAGCTCTTTTTAATAAAGCGTCTATTTTAGGTTCGCTTCCGCGAAAGCGTGTATATAAAAGCATTGGATCTTCAGTTCCTCCTTTTGAAAGAATATGTTCTCTAAATTTCTTTGCAGTAGGTCTATCAAATATTCCATTTTGCTTAAACAGTTCAAAAGCATCAGCATCAAGTACCTCTGCCCATTTATAACTATAATATCCAGCACTGTAGCCACCTTGAAAGATATGTGCAAAAGAAGTACTCATACAACTGCTTTCTACATCTGGATACAAATCTGTTTGATTAAAAATCTTTCTTTCATGTGCTTTCACATCTGTTATGGCCGTAGGATCTATTCCATGCCAGCTCATATCCATCATTCCAAAGCTAAGTTGTCGCAATGTTTGCAAGCCTTCTTGAAAATTTGCAGCCGCTTTTATTTTTTCAATATATTCTAACGGAATCACTTCATCTGTCTCATAATGTCTTGCAAAAATCTCTAGTGCTTCTTTTTCATAACACCAATTTTCTAGCACCTGACTAGGTAACTCTACAAAATCCCAAAAAACAGATGTCCCAGATAGGCTTCTATACTTTGTATCAGCCAGCATACCATGCAAAGCATGACCAAATTCATGAAATAAGGTTGTTACCTCGTTGAAAGTAAGTAAAGAAGGTTTTGTTGCTGTAGGTTTAGTAAAATTACAAACATTAGAAATATGAGGTCTTACGTTAACGTCTTGCTCGTGCCATTGATTTTTAAAAGAAGTCATCCATGCACCGTTGCGCTTTCCTTTACGTGGAAAAAAGTCGGCATAGAAAATAGAATTTAACGAGCCATCTTCATTTTTAACCACATAGGTAAGCACATCTGGATGGTACTTATCTATTTCTTGTGTTTCTTCAAAGCTCAAACCGTACAAACGACTGGCAATCTCAAAAACTCCGTTAATTACGTTTTCTAATTTAAAATAAGGTTTCAGTAGTTCATCATCAAGACTGTACAGCTTTTGCTTTAACTTTTCAGAATAATAAGCTGCGTCCCATTTTTTTAAGGACTCTACTGGATTATCGCTATAATTTCTTGCAAATTCTTGCAACTCATCAAATTCTCTTTGAGCTGCTGGTTTTGCTTTCTCTAATATTTCTTGAGAGAAATTATTTACTGTTTCTGGAGTTTTGGCCATGCGCTCTTCCAGAATAAAATGCGCATGAGTTTCATAACCCAATAATTGCGCTCTTTCATAACGCAATTGAGCGATTTTTAGAACGTTTTCTTGATTGTCATATTCATCTTTGTATGACTTGGCACCGAAGGCTTTAGATAGCTCCTCGCGCAGCGCTCTATCGTCTACATAGGTCATAAACGGAATGTAACTTGGGTAATCAAGTGTGAAAACGTATCCTTCTTTATTCTTTGCCTTTGCTGTTTCTGCAGCAGCTTCTTTTGCACTTTCAGGTAGTCCAGATAGTCTGGAGTCATCTTCTAAGTGCAACTCATAAGCATTTGTAGCTGCAAGAACATTCTCGCCAAAAGCAAGAGTCAACTGTGATAATTCACTATCGATTGCTCTCAATCGCTTCTTTTTATCTTCGTCTAAGTTGGCTCCGTTACGAGAAAAACGCTTGTATTGCTTTTCTAAAAGAGTTTTTTGTTCTTCGGTTAAATCTAAAGCAGTTCTATTCTCATAAACCACTTTTACACGCGCAAATAACTCCTCGTTTAAGGTTACATCATTACCAAAATCGGACAACTTTGGACTTACTTCTCTTGCGATTCTTTGAATCTCATCGTTAGTTTCGGCACTGTTTAAATTAAAAAATATGCTAGAAATACGACCTAATAACTCTCCCGATGCGTCTAAAGCCTCTATCGTATTTTCAAAATTAGGCTGTGCAGCGTTCTCGGTGATCGCGTTTATTTCCTTTCTTGCCTCTTCTATCGCTTTCGCGAAAGCGGACTCATAATGAGATTCCTTGATCAATGAAAAAGGTGCTGTGTCTTGAAAGGTTTCAAAATTTACTAATAAAGGATTTGTGTTTGTATTCATATTCAATGTAAAAATAATCGTCAAGAATCAAAGAGTTATCACAATTTTGTTAAACTTTTGATCATTAAACTTAAACAAATTAATTAAATGAAGAAATAACCATAGCCAAAAAGCAGTACCATAAATACCACATGAATGATGCCTAGATAATTATACCTCTTTTGTGTGAACTGCCGGTTGATTATTACGGCAGCTAGAAAGTTGATTCCGCCAGCGGTCAAGAAATGCCATTGTACCGAATGTCGCAGCATCATTTCATAAGTAAACCATAGAATGGTTAAAGCGATAATAAGTAGGGAAGAAAGCTGATATATTCTAGACATTCTCACGCATTTGCGCTGCAGCTTGAGTCACCTTTTCTTTAAGACCTAGTTTATAAGAAATTATTCTCGCGCGTACATCTTCTTGAGTAGCTCCTATAATTTGCGCAGCAAGAATACCAGCATTCTTAGCTCCATTAAGCGCAACTGTAGCGACAGGAACGCCACCAGGCATTTGTAAAATAGATAGAACACTATCCCATCCATCAATAGAATTAGAAGACTTTACAGGTACACCTATTACCGGTAGCGGCGATAAACTAGCTACCATACCAGGTAAATGGGCTGCTCCACCAGCACCAGCAATAATAACAGCAATACCGTTTTCATGAGCTGTTTTACCAAATTCAAACATTTTCTCCGGCGTGCGATGGGCACTCACCACGTCCACTTGGATTTCAATTTCTAGTTTTTTTAATACGTCTATGGCGTCTTCCATCACAGGTAGATCGCTCGTAGAACCCATGATTATAGCTACTTTTTTATTCATGAGGTAAAGTTACAAACAAAAATAAAAGGAACTGTAAAACGGCTGTAAAATGAAAGCAAAATCATTTAAAATGAAACGCATCGCTGTGGATTTATTTTGTCGCCTACGGTGTTCATTTTATTTTACAGAATTAATCCCGCTTTTGTGTTTGCATTCAAAATTTATTTCAATTTCATCTAATTACCTAAAACCTTATTATCAACAATTTTGTGAAACAATTGATATAATACTTAACAGAATTGCAACACCTAAGAGCGGTTATACACCTTAATTTTACAACAAAGAAAAATATGATGATTAGATTTATAGGAATAAGCTTAATTGCTTTGTTATTTGTTTCTTGTGGAAATACTTCAAAGGAACTAGCAATGAATTCTTCTGATGAAGAAATGCAACAAGAAAAAAAATATGAGGTAACTAAAACTGCTGAAGAGTGGAAAAAGCTATTGACTTCTCAAGAATACAATGTTTTAAGAGAAGCTGGAACAGAGCGTCCACACACAAGTCCGCTGAATAAACAATACGCTCCAGGAACCTTGGTTTGTGCAGCATGCTATGCGCCTGTTTATGAGAACGAGCATAAATTTGATTCAGGAACCGGATGGCCTAGTTATGACCGTGCTATCGAAGGACAAGTAGAACGAGATGTAGACTATAAAATAGGTTATGCCCGTACTGAATTAAAATGCAATACTTGTGGATCGCATTTAGGACACGAATTTAATGACGGACCTAAAAAAACAACAGGTAAACGCCATTGCATTAATGGAGTTGCTTTAAATTTTGTCTCAAAAGGAGAAGAATTACCAGCGTTGAGAAAATAGTTGCTCAACAACGTAAGAATTATAACGAGCTCCTGACTTATATTAGGAGCTTTTTTTGTTCCGCTTTCGCGAAAGCGGAGCTTCAAACAGTAATTTGACAAATAATAATAAAGATGACTGAAAAAGAATATAAAGAAAAATTGACGCCAGAACAGTACTATGTTCTAAGAGAAAAAGGGACAGAACGACCGTTTACTGGAGAGTATAACACACATTATGAAGATGGTGTTTACAGCTGTGCTGCTTGTGGAAATGATCTTTTTAAATCTGATCAAAAGTTTGATTCTGGTTGCGGCTGGCCATCATTTGATGATGAGATAGAAGGAGCAATAGAGCGCAAAAGGGATACAACTCATGGAATGATAAGAACTGAGATTATGTGTTCTAATTGTGGCAGTCATCTAGGACACGTTTTTAACGATGGACCTACGCCTAGTGGTATCAGGCATTGTGTGAATAGTTTGAGTCTGGAATTTAAAAAGGAAGAGTAGTTCTTAGTCACAGTGTCAGTTTTCAGTGGCAGTAGTCAGTTTCATTTATTCGCTTTGCTCTTAAATGTGAGTAGAGAGACAGACGAGACACTTCTACAGATTTGTTCAACTGGATTTGTCTTCCTGAAAAATTTGGCTCGGTATTTCTGAATGAATAAATATAGTGATCTCCAAATTTGTTCAGGATCTGCCAGATCCTTTCGAAATGTTATTGAAGATTATTTTTCACTTAGCGCAGTATCAAAATCATAGTCAATAGTGTCTTTTTGATGAATTTTAAGCGATTTTTGAGCTGGCGGTGGTGGCGGAATTTCAAAATGATCCCAACTGTAAAACAAAATCCTCATCGCATTTTTACTTTTAAAGTCATTCAATTGTTTCCTAGTCGCTTTGCTAATATGTAAATTGTTTTCTTTTTGATACAAGTCCTTGGCAAATTTTAGATAAGCTGATATTATATCTTTCAATATTTTTTCGGTAATTGTTTTATCTACGTTTTTATCAATTTCATAGCGTAAAAGAAAACGTTTATGTTCTCTTTCTATTTTATCAAGAAAATACCTTGTTTGCTTTTTAACTGAATCTATCTTAACCATTCCAGAATTGTTCTTTAATAACATGCCCTTATCATTTATTCTTATTACAAATATGATTGGGTCAGATATTGGCGGCGATTCATGACAGTATTGTAATGCCACACTTTGAATTTCATATCCAGCTACTTTATAGTTAAAATGAAAGGTATCAAAACAATCTTGTTGAGTGTAGTTATCGATCACTTCAATAACTTCGTTTGCTGTCGAGTTTAATGGGAATTGAAAAGTTGGGACCTTGTCATTATCTTTCAATAAATAAGCACAATAGTCAAAGTCATTTTTGTCAATAGTTATTTCTTCTCGTTTGCATGAAATACTAGAAAGCGATATTAAGATTATAAAAAGTTGAGATAGCTTTTTCATTCTTCAATAGTATCAAAAGTTATACCTGAAAAATAAGTTGTTATAATTTGATGTACCAAATATTTATTTTGGCACTATTTAAACTTTTCTTCAAGTTCGATTTCAAGTTCAGTTTCCTAAGAATTCCACTCCGGCAAATCTTCCATCCAAATTTTTAATTTGGTCTTCTTTTGAATAACACGTGCATGATTGGACTCCTCTTTTGTGACTAAAGATATGGCTGTTCCAGGATTTTCTGCACGACCAGTTCTACCTATTCTATGAATGTAATCTTTAGGAGATCGAGGCAATTCGTAGTTAATCACGTATGGTAAGAATTCTATGTCAATACCACGAGAAAGAAGGTCTGTAGTTACTAGACAACGGACACCAGTCTCTTTACTATTTTTAAAGTCGGCTAAGTTTTTGTTTCTAACTCCTTGAGATTTTTTACCATGAATCGCTTTGGATTTGATTCCGTTTGTGTTGAGCTTATCATTTACATGCTCCACTTGATAAGTAGAAGAACAAAATATCAAAACTTGCTGCATGTCATGTTCTTCGATTAAATGTCTCAATAACACTCCTTTTTTCTCTGGTGTAACTCGATAACCTAGTTGCTTTATGAGCGAGTAATCTTGTTCTTCTTCCTCAATTTCAACCACTACAGGATCATGAAGTAATCCTTCTTGAATGTTTTTAACTTCATTACTTAGTGTAGCAGAAAATAAAAGGTTTTGCTTTTTCTTAGGCAAATGATACAATACTGCATCCATTTCTTCTTTAAATCCCATGGAAAGCATCTTATCTGCTTCATCTAGTACTAGGATTTTACACTCTTTAAGAATCACGGCATTTGATTCTACCAGTTCAATCAAACGTCCTGGTGTAGCAACAAGTACATCTACTGTATTCATTTGCATCATTTGTGGATTGATGCTCACACCACCATAAATAGGCATAGTGATTAATGGCTTGTCTAGTGCTTTAGAAAATGTTTTGATCACGTCACTTACTTGTACGGCAAGTTCTCGAGTAGGTACCATTACCAGCGCACTAATGTGTCTGTTTTTAGAGGTGATTCCTTTTAAATTTTGCAATAATGGTAGCGCATAACCAGCTGTTTTACCAGAACCAGTTTTGGCAATTCCTAAAACATCTTTTCCTTTTAAAATATGAGGTATAACCTGTTCCTGAATAGGAGTAGGTTCCAGTAATCGTTGATCATTAAGGGATTTTAATAGGGCAGGATCGAGACCTAATTTTTCAAAAGACATAAAAAAATATTCTAGCTACAAAGGTAAAGTATTAAGACCTTATTAAACCTTGATCTCGTATCCCTTGCATGTTTTATATTTAACTAAAAAACCACATGGCAAAATTACCTTTTTCCTATTATCAACAAAATGATGTGGTAAGCATTGCAAAAGATCTGATAGGAAAAAAGATCGTTTCAAATATTAATGATGAACTAACCTCTGGTATTATTACCGAGACAGAAGCTTATCGCGGTTATGACGATAAAGCTTGTCATGCTCATTTAGGCAGATTTACTGACCGTACAAAAATCATGTATGAACCTGGTGGTGTAGCCTATGTTTACTTATGCTACGGTATTCATCACTTATTTAACATCATTACTAACTCAAAAGATAATGCAGATGCGATTTTAATTAGAGCCGTAGAGCCACTTGATGGAGTAGAAGTGATGCTGCGACGTCGTAAAAAGGAGAAGCTAGATAAAACACTTACCTCTGGACCAGGAAATTTCAGTAAAGCTTTTGCGTTAAACAAATCTCATTATGGAGCTGCTTTAACAGGAGATAAAGTCTGGATCGAAGAGAATGAAGAATTCCGCTTTCGCGAAAGCGAGATCACCACAAGCAAAAGAATAGGTATTGATTATGCAGATGAAGACAAAGATCTTCCCTGGCGATTTTATTTAAACACTTCTAAATTTGTAAGTAAAAGATAATTAATCTTTAGGCTGCTGCATTTTTTCCACCATCTTAAGTAATACTTTTTTAGGTGTAAAAGGAATAGTTGCGAGCATGGCTTTTTGAGAAAAACTCAAACCAGTTTTGATGTCCATATCACCGTTAAGCATCGCGTCATAACCTGCTTGAGCCACATCTTTAGCACTAGCAGTTTGATCAAATAAGGATGTTTTATCCATTCCAGAGGTCTTACCAAAATCGGTTTCTGTAGCTCCAGGCATTAAATTAGTTACAGTTGCATTAGTCTCAGATAATTCTTGAGAAATTGCATTGCTCAACGATCTAACAAAAGCTTTTGTAGCAAAATAAACCGCTTGCATAGGACCAGGCATCAAGCTCGCTGTAGAAGAAACATTAAGAATTTTACCTGAGTTGCGATTTACAAAATCAGGCGTAAAAAGCCTACACAAATGAGTGAGCGCCATAACGTTTAATAAAATCATATTCTGATCGCTGGACCAGTCTCGCTCATGAAATTTACCTATACCGCCAAAACCAGCATTATTTATTAGATAATCAATTTCAATCCCAGCTTCTTTGATCTCGTCATAAACTTCTTGTGTAGCATCTGGTGCCGTGAGATCTTTTACGATCACATGGACGTTTACCTTATGTTGAGATTCAAGCTTTGATTTAAGTTCGTTAAGTTCTTCCTCGCTTCTAGCAACAATTACTAAATTACCGCCGTTGCTAGCATGGATGTTTGCTAATTCTTTTCCTATACCGCTGCTAGCTCCTGTAATTAATGCTGTTTTCATAATTCCTACTTCTTTTAGTCTTAAAGATAGTAGATGATGCGTAACGCAGCAGTTGATTTATTTCAAATTTAACAAGTATAATTATCCTATTGCAATAGTTAATCTTGCTAGGTAATCATGATGGTCGCCTTTATAAACACATTCTATTTGAAATCCTGCAGCAACAGCATAACTTTTAAGAAGTTCAAAATCCATATACAGCCAGTCAAATAATTCTGACTCTACTTTTTTATATTGTAATGAAAAGCTCACTTCTCCGTAATATTCTTTACTAGAATCTACCCATAAACCTCCATCTTCTGGATCTTCAAAAAGAAATTTTAAATCAGAACTGTCTAAAAGAATTTGTCCATTTTCAGATAGCATATTTTTAAGCAATTCTAGACATAGCGGTACTTTCTCTAATTTTTCAAATATTCCAGTGCCATTCATCAGCAACAAAATGGTATCATAACGACCGTTGTGTTGCCAGATGTTTTCTTTTATAATTGTAGAATTAGGTTTTTGAAGTCTTTGATGGAGCACTTTTATAGCACCATCACTTTGGTCTAAAGCGGTAATATTAAATTTTTTGCTCTCTAAATAAACGCTATGCGATCCAGCGCCAGCGCCTACGTCTAGAACGTTCCCTTTACATAACGACAATGCCTTTTTTTCAATAGGAGGCATTTCTTCATATAATCTAAATAAATAGGGAAGTGGTAAAACATCATCTTCCATGGTAGGACTAAGCACGTGTAAATCTTCTGTATAATTACCGTTATTAAAGTCAATGAGCGCCTTGCCGTATAAATCAGAATGCTTGTCCACCTAATTGTATTTTTAAGCAAAATTAAAACTTCTTATACTTTATATATTGTTATAACTGTTGTTTTTGATCTCGCTTTCGCGAAAGCGAGACTATACTTAGCCTATTAGTTAAACAACGGTTTATTGTTTTAATTGATTGAGAAATTCAGCTCGCTTAGCTCTACTCACTGGTATACTTATGTCACCTTGAAGTACTACATACCCATCGTTTAAATAGCGTTCTACAAAGGACATATTAATGACATATGACTTATGAACGTGGTAAAAATCTTCTATGTTCAATAATTTTTTAAAATGACCTATACTGTGAGAACTAAGCATAGCCTTTCTATTTGATAAATGAATTTTTGTATAACCATCTACGCCTTCAAAATGACTAATAGTTTTTACTTTCACAAATTCAAGTCCTTCGGTAGATGGGATTACAATTTTTTTCTTTTGAAATTTTTGAACGCCCAAGTTTTCAATAAGCAGCTTATTTTTTTCTAAGGCATTTTTATCCTCTATATTACGAGTAGCATTGACAACAGCCTCTACTAAATCTTCGTTATCTATAGGTTTTACTAGGTAACCTATAGCACAGTGCTTTATGGCATCAAGGGCATACTGATCAAAAGCGGTGGCAAAAATTATTTCAAAATTAGGATGTGTAAACTGTTGTAAAATATCAAATCCAGTCATGCCAGGCATCGCTATATCTATAAACACGAGATCGGGCTGGTATTCATTTATAGAATCAAATGCATCTTGAGGTTTGCTAATAGATGCTACTACCTCTAATTCTGGACAGAATCTTTTGATTTTATCGGCAAGTATAGCAATCGCTTTAGGCTCGTCGTCTATAATTATTGTTTTGATACTCATTGTTCTGCTAGGTTTTTAAAAGTCATACAAATTGCCGTTCCAGTGGTAGAGCTTTTTTGGGATCGGTCAACTATGTCATAGCTTATATGCCATTCTTTGCTATCGTTAAGAATTGAAATCCTTTCTTTAATAACCTCACTGCTATGCGCCTTAGTAGTTGTTTTATGTTGTGCATGGAGCTCTTTAGATTTTTTTAAACCTATTCCATCATCAATGATATGTAAGTTATATCCATTTTTAGTACTGTCTTTTTCAAAAGATATTTCTATAAATCCTGGTTCAGGTTTGTGAAAAATACCATGATTAACTGAATTCTCTACCATAGGTTGTAATAGCATGGTAGGGATCACCGTATTATCTGTGTCTAATTCTGGGTCAATAGTTATTTTGTAATTCAGTTTTTCTTCAAATCTCATTTTCTCAATTTCTAGGTATTTATTTAAAAATGAGATCTCTTCTTCTAGGGTAATTTGTTTTTTACGAGAATAATCAAAAAAAAGCCTCATGAGTTTTGAAAACTTAGTCAGATAATGCTCTGAAATTTCTACCTCATTACGTTGTATGTAGTACTGAATGGCATTTAAACTATTGTGCACAAAATGAGGATTGAGCTGACTGCGTAAAGCATTTAACTCACTTTTATGTTGTCTTTTTTGTGCTGCTAGTCTTTCTTCTAGCTTTTCTTGTAGTAACTGATTCTTTCTCTTGTTGAATGTTAGAAATAGAGAAATTATGCCAATGGTGATCACTAACATAAAAATAAAAATGCCTATAAAATAATTGTAATTAGTCATCATACGTTTGTTTTATGCGCAAACCATAAATGAAACAGCCGTACATGATTACATTTATAAATACTAAGACACCACTTACTTGCCATGTTAATCTATTGAGATTAGGTAAAAATAGAACAAATGGCATAGAGTTAATGTGCCAAACAAACAAACCCAATGCTATCCAAAATGGCCTGTGTAATTTGAACTTATTAATGTTATTCTTCAATAAGATTTGATTAAAGAATATAAAAACATTTACCGTTATTATTAATGCAGAAGCTATTGCCAATGCTGGTAATTCATTATTATAGATGCTAACATCATAAAGATTAAGCAGGTAACTTACAACCACGATTATGATGCTTATACTTGCTAAGGCCTTTAATTTAAGATAACTATAAAACCAGTAGATAGCAAAAATAATTGATAGGAGTGTATAAATATCTAAAAGGTATGCAGGGCTGCTATTTAATACCTCCACATAATATTCACTAATTATTTCAATTATAATAGTAAAACCAAAGAATGGTAGAAAAATCCATTCCTTGGTTTTTTTAAGGTGATGCCAATTATTGATGCATACATATGTAGCTAGAACAATTAATAAATAAATAATTGTCAAAGAGGTATAGTAATATGTATAATCATAAACCATATTTTATGGGTATTGTAATCCATTAGGTGGCATTCCAGAGTTTCCTTTATTTAGCCCATCAGCTCCAGGTAGGTTAGGTTCTACAATGGCACCTCCATCGTCACCTTGTAATTTTTTAACTCCAGCAAAACGACCTGTTCCATAAAAGAAGACAGTCGTTTGTGCTTTTCCATTTTTTTGAGGTGCTTTAGAACCTAAGTAAACACGTATTCCTAAATTATCATACTTTTTGTCCTTTCCATATTGTTCCACGTAGTTAATGTAGTTTTTGAGTTCTTCTATGTCAAACCATACTTCTCTAGTGTCTTGATAAACTTCACCAGACTCAGTAAGAAGTGAGTCTCGAGAACCTTGGTATAAAAATCTTACGTAGTTTTCTTCTAACTCGTTAGCCTCTTTGTGATTGATACGTCCGGAAGTATTTTCCCAGTTTTCAGCAATTTGTTCTGGTGTAAGTGTTTCACAATTGTTTTCTACACAAGATGTAACAGCTAGCATAACTGCTATTACTGCAATTGTTTTAAAAATAATTTTTTTCATTTGGGTTGATTTAAAGATTAGAGTGTGTAATTTAAGGATTCTATTTAAAGTTAAAATTCTATTTCTTCAGCAATAATTTTAAGCACATCATATTTACCAATGCTTGCAATAGCGCTGTTGATTCCAGGTGCTAGCTGTTCATGAGATTTGAACTGAGCAAGTAATGATTCTAGGTAAGCTGTAAAGTCATTATTCTTATCGTAATTAATCATTCCAGCGTCCTTAGCAGGTATCATGATTTGTTTGATCATTGCTCTTACTGTTTCAATTTTTTGCTCCAATTCATTGAGTTTGTCGCTCAACAATTGTTGTATAGGTTGTACTGTTGCAAGAGCAGCCTGACGTTTTACTTTTGAGCTTGTTCGTTTTTTTTTATCAATTGAGTTCATATTATTCAAGATTGCAGCACGATATCCTGAAATCTCAGCTGTTTCTCTATAACCGTACTTTTTGAGCATGTCCTCTAGATTTTTTATGAATGTCATCCATAAATCAATTATCTCAATATGTTGTGTTTGGAATTTATCAACAAATAGAGATACTTTAAATAGTTCCTCCTTAATTTGGGACGCTGGTTCTATAACTGATTTTCTCATTATTATTATTCTGGTGTTAATACAGAGGTTCTATCTCCATTTTCATCTTCAGAGGTATGCCATTCCATGCCGTCTTCAAATAGTTTTAACTTGATTCGTACAATATTTTCATTAGGTATGTCTCTTAATTTGGACGCCTCGACAATTACTTGAGCATTTTCTAATGTGTTAGTTACTTGTCTTGTTTTCACATCTTCATAGACTTTATTTTTGAGAATTTGACGGTATTTATTAATCATATCTTCACGCTCGTTTACAGAAACTTTATCCATCTCAATAGCATCAGTAAAAGCAGCTGTCATCTTTTCTTCGTATTTTAAAAAGGCGATTTCCTTTGATTCGTTTGCTTTCATTTCCTTTTCTAATTCTTTTGATTTTTTTGCAATCTCTGAGTTCAAAAATCTTGAGGTCTCTCGTGAAAAGGAAGATACTTTTGCAGCATCTTTCATACTTTGGTAAGTGCTGCTGTTAAATGATTTATTATCAATAGGTTGATAATCCTCTACAGCCTGCTCATCAAAACTATCTATAGCTACAGGTATATCTAGTTCCACATCTTGCGCCCTAAATCTAGGGATAGGGAAGTGTTTTAAAATGTTATCACTTGCATAAGCCTGCGCGATCTTGGCAGACTCAACGTCTGCCATTACACGCGCTTGGTTCACGCCAGAGATTAATGTTCCTAAATAATCTTTAAGCTTTACCATAGTTGGTTGGTTTTAGTTTCCAGAAGGTTGCGCTACAATTGCTCCTTCTAGAATGTTTAGTAATTTTTCCATTCCTTCAGGCATCTCGTCTTGTACCACTTTAATTTTTACACCCATGTGAAAGGTCTTATCCACTTTACTTCCTTGACGAGTATTGCGTTGGTAAGATATATTGGTCTTAAGATTTACAGTATTAACGTTTTCATTGAAGTTAAAAGAACCAGCAAAGGAATAATTCTTATTCGTATTCTTATTAGTCATTGAGGCACTGGTTCCAAATTTAAACTGAGTTCCCACGCGACTATATTCCATACTGGTAATTTTTGCATTGAAGTCTATATTACCTTCCTCAACGCGGATAAAAGGAATAGGCATCATCGTTAGAATAGGAACTTCTAACTTCATCTCTTCAAAAACAGCTGGAACAGAAGAAATATCTTCGGTAGTAATATCAAATTCACCACCAGTTCCTGCACCTCCTATTCCAGGGACATCAGTAGCTGCTGTGATATTATTCGTTCCATCGGCACTATATGAAATTGTCAATATTGCACCTCCAGAGTCTATTGTGGCAACTGTAACAGATAAACCTGAGACGCTCAATACATCGCCTACTTCGTAATCACTTCCACCAGTTTTTATGGTAATATCGTCAAGTTTATCGACAACTCCTGGTTGATAAGGTTGTACCATTTTAGGATATTTAAAACTCACATAAATAGGCTCTCCTGGTGTAATTTCTCCAGTTGTTTCATCTTCACTATCTGGAGTGAATCCTACACTTTTCACAAAATCTACAGTAGATAATGCGGCTTTACTCTGAGCATCTACTATTGCTCCTAACGGACCTCCAATAAGAGATGAAAAGTTTAGGTCAGATAATTCTTGACCTGGGTTGTAATTTGATGGACTATTTGCCATAATAAATATTTTTTAATTGGTCCCTACTCGTTGAAACAGGCTTTTCGGGCTCGACCTGAAATTGATCTCGTAGATCAATATGAGTGAAGGAGAAATATCATGGAGCGCTGTTACCACGTTATCCATAATTACTGACAAAAGTTCTAGTTTTTGCCAATTCATAAAAGTGTCATTCCATGATTGGTAGCTTTGAAACGATAAGCTTTTGAATTTTAAAAAATATTCACCAATTCATGTCTAAATTAAAGGAAAGAAAAGCCGGGCAATTTCTCGCCGCGGCTCCTTCCCCTAAAATTGTATTTCTTAACTTTCAATGAACAGTGCAAATATGAATAGTATAAAAAGTTTACTAAAGCTGCATTTGAATATCGGTAGATTTGAATCTATCATCGGTAGTTTTAAACAAATAAATTGCTGCCAGCTTGTCACTATTCTTTAATTGGTATAAGGCTTGAAATGGTGGAAATGTTATTGAGAAGTCCGCTTTCGCGAAAGCGGAATATTTAACCTTATAAATAGAACAAAATAATATTATGTCACAAAAAGGAACCATTAACGTAGCGGTAGAAAATATTTTCCCGCTTATTAAGAAGTTTTTATACAGCGATCACGAGATTTTCTTGAGAGAACTCGTTTCTAACGCAACTGATGCGACTCTTAAATTACAACACCTTGCTAGAATAGGAGAGGCAAGTGTGGAATTAGGAGATCAAAAAATTGAAATTAAAATCGATAAAGAAGGTAAAAAACTTCATATTATTGATCAAGGTCTAGGAATGACCGAAGATGAGGTGCAAAAGTACATCAACGAGGTAGCTTTTTCTGGAGCTGAAGAATTCCTAGAGAAATATAAAGACACCGCAAAGGATAGTGGTATTATAGGGCATTTTGGTTTAGGTTTCTATTCTGCTTTTATGGTCGCAGATCAAGTAGAGATTATCACTAAGTCATTTAAAGATGAACCAGCGGTGCACTGGACTTGTGATGGATCGCCTAATTATACTATCGAGCCAGCAGAGAAAGAAAACTTTGGTACGGAAATTATTTTACATATCTCAGATGACGAAACTGAGTTTCTAGAAGAAAGTCGTATTAATGAGTTACTGAATAAATACAACAAGTTCATGCCAGTGCCGATTAAGTTTGGTACTAAAACAGAAACTTTAGAAAAGCCTGAAGGAGCAAAAGAAGAAGATCCAGCACCTACTCAAGAAGTAGATAATATTATTAATAATCCTGATCCAGCATGGACAAAGCAACCAGCAGATTTAGAAGATCAAGATTATAAAAATTTCTACCGTGAGTTGTATCCTATGCAATTTGAGGAGCCGTTATTTAATATTCACTTAAATGTAGATTATCCTTTCAACTTAACGGGAATATTATATTTCCCTAAGATGACACAAGATCTAAATGTGCAAAAGGATCGCATACAATTGTATCAAAATCAAGTTTTTGTTACGGATAATGTAGAGGGAATCGTTCCAGAATTCTTGACTATGTTGCGTGGTGTAATTGATTCACCTGATATTCCATTAAATGTTTCTCGTTCATACCTACAAGCAGATGGTGCTGTAAAGAAGATCTCTAGCTACATCACGCGTAAAGTGGCAGATAAGCTGAAAAGTCTTTTTAATGAAGATAGAAAAGCTTTTGAAGAGAAATGGAACGATATTAAAATCGTGATTGAATATGGAATGTTGAGTGAAGATAAATTCTTTGATAAAGCAGATAAGTTTGCCTTGTACCCAACTGTAGATGGCGATTATTATTTATGGGATGAGTTAGTAGAAAAAATTAAACCAGCTCAAACCGATAAGGATGATAAAACGGTGATTCTTTATGCATCTAACAAAGAAGAACAACACTCTTATACTGCTGCAGCAAAGAAAAAAGGTTATGAGGTGTTGTTGCTAGATTCACCGATTGTATCGCATTTAATGCAAAAATTAGAATCTTCTAAAGAGAATATCTCTTTTGTAAGAGTAGATGCAGATCATGTAGATAATTTGATAAAGAAAGAAGAAGAGCAGATTTCAAAACTTTCTGACGAAGAAAAAGAAGCACTTCAAAAGACAATCACTGAAACAATTGCAGACACAAGCTACACCGTACAAGTAGAAGCGATGAGCAGTGACGCAGCTCCATTTATGATTACACAACCAGAATTTATGCGTCGTATGAAAGAGATGCAAGCAACCGGTGGCGGTGGTATGATGGGCTTCGGTAATATGCCAGATATGTACAATCTTGTTGTTAATGGTAACAGTGACCTAGTACAATCTATCTTTAATGAAAAAGATGAAGAGAAAAAATCTGGATTGATACAGCAAGCTGTTGATCTTGCCAAATTATCTCAAGGTTTACTGAAAGGTGAAAAGCTAACAGAATTTGTTTCTAGAAGTTATGAGCTGATTAAATAAGAGGTGTTTATCCTATAAGAGTAAAGAGCTTATCTGTTACAGATAAGCTCTTTTTTTATGATTATTATGTATGGTAATTTTATTCTCCAGAAAGATCGGTACTTTCAAAAGCACCAGCATCTGGATCAGTAAGGTCTCTTGTAACTCCAGAAATATCTAAAGTAGTATCTGTTGTTGGGTTTGCGATACCATTGGCACCACCTGTATCATCAATTCTTAGTTTAAAAGCATCTACATCTTCAAATAGTGGATCCATATTTAGAATACATTCTTGATAAAAGTTGACATTATTAAAGTCGTAATTAGGTAAACTGTCAAAATTATTTGAGATATCATTAAAACGGATTAAGGAGTTCTCAAACTTAAAATTAAAAGCAGAAATCCCATCATCTAAAAGTGCTAGCTCGATATTGCGATCACCATAAATAATACAATTTGTAAAATTAGCAGCGAGTAAATCTGCTGTAAAGTCTGTATTGGGTATGGTGTTAGAAAGAAATAAAGTAGCATCTTGTCTGAAACTGCCATTCCAATAATTGGAAATAGTACAATTATTAAAGTTATAGGAACCACCAAAACGAGCGATAATAGTAGACTGACCTGAATTATGAAAAATAGAGTTGCTTGCTTCTATGGAAGCAGTTGTTCCTATCAAGGCAGAATTAGAACAGTTCAAAATTTGCGAATTATTAATTTTTAAAGTGGCACCATTAGAAGCTGGATTGTTATTGTCCATAATAATTCCCACGCTGGCATTTTTTATGGTAGCATAATTAATCTCGTGATCTTTACTTCCACTAGTTAACCATATGGCAGCCCATTGTCCAGCAACATCATCATACGCAGGTTCTAAACGATCACCTTCAAAAATCACTTCATTTTCTAGTTCTTCTGTCATGGAAAGTGCTCCATTTACTTTTAAGGTAGCCTCATTTGCAACTATAATACCGCTTTGATTATGAAAATGCAGTCTAGCTCCAGGATCAATTGTTAGTGTTTTGTTAGATGCCACTCCAGCAAAACCATAAATAACATAAGGTTTTTCATTAGTAAAATTTAGTTCACTGTCATCTAAGAAAAACCCAGATATTCTTAACTCATTTCCGTCAGCATCAGTATCGAGAAGTATCGTTTCTTGAATTCCCATAGCGTCTCTTTCTGGGAAAAGGAACACAGCATCTTGTATTAAAGTTACTAATTCTACTTTTTGCAGGTTTCCACCAGAGTCAAATTCAATCGTGTCTTCATATAAAAACTCAGTGTCTGAAGTGAAATCCATAATATCAACCGTAGTTTCTACAAATACAAACATGGAGTCTTTTGCAAGTAATTCTACATCTTCAAAAACTTGTCCTGGTACACCATCGACTGAGATACGGTATTTAGAATTAGTGCCTTGAGCAAGTGCTACTCTAGGTATAACAATATCGTCGCTACTGTTATTATAGACTTTAAAAGTTCTAGTACTGGAACCTATAGATGAAAAAACGGTGTCTAAATAAATTGTATCCTGAGAAAACGTCAAATCTCCTGTACTTGCAGAAAATTCAAAATCATTTCTACAAGAAGAAATAAGTACAAAAGTGATGAAGCAAAGTAAAGCAGTAACTATATATTTCATAAAGTTTCAAATAAGTCTCTTATCTCTTGAGATATTTTAACAGGTTTTCCAGTTTTGTCTATCGCGCACCAGTCTGAAGTTGTTTTTGCAAGTAAATCCATGCTGCTCGCATTATATATTTCTATAAAACGTTGATAACGTACGTTTGTTGCTCTACCTACTTGAGTACGTAAAAGAATTTCATCTCCTAGAACCGCTGCTTTTTTATACTCAATACAGTGCTTAAGCATGATCCAGCCATAGGTGTCTAGCATTTCTGATGTTCCTACGGTTTGCCAGTGTTCACTTGCCACATCAGCCGCCCATTGTACATAAACCACATTGTTGACATGGTTGAGATCATCTATTTCTGAAGCCTTAACAGTTCGTTTTTTTTCAAAAACTGGTAATTTAGTATCAATCACTACTGAGTAATTTCTATTTCAAACATCTTAGGCCATCTCTTACCAGTAATAAATAGACGGTCGTTCTTTTTGTCGTAAGCAATACCATTTAATACATTTTCATTTTCAGAATAATTCGGTATTTCTTTAACGATATGACTCATGTTTATAGCTTTTTCCACTTTTCCGTTTTCTGGATTGATTACCATAATTACGTTAGTGGTATAAACATTTGCATAAATCTTACCATCTATCCATTCTAATTCATTGATTTTTGATACAATACGATCGTTAGTCACTACTTCAATGTAACTTAGCTCTTCGTATGTATTAGGATCAATTTTCCAGATTTTAGAACTTCCATCGCTTTTATATAAATACGTTCCGTCATTAGTAAGTCCCCAACCTTCTTTACTTAGATTGTACTTGAATTCGTCTAGTTTATTAAGACCTAAATCATAGACATAACCTACTTTACTTTGCCAGGTGAGCTGATATACTTTATCATTTAAAATGGTCATTCCTTCTCCAAACTGGCTTGCAGGTAGATCGATTTTCTTTAAAGTCTCACCAGTTTCAACACTCGTTATTCTTAGATCACTTTCACGAAATTGACCTGTGCTTTCATATAGAGAATCGCCATAAAATTCTAATCCTTGAGTATAGGAAGCAGTATCGTGGTCATACGTATTGATCACCTTGTACTTATATATTTTCACTTTCTCTTTAGGCATTCTTTTAACTTTGGTAGCTACCGTGGTATTCATACCATTTTTATAAACTGTAGCCTTAAAAGTTAGGTTACCATAAGGTTGATTTTTCAGCTTTCGCGAAAGCGAGACCTCATCACCACCTTTTATAAAAGCAGCATTTTGAGTCCATATGACACTATCGACACCTATAGATGCTGCATCTACCAAAGATATTACTACTGTATCCTCTTCGGTCCAGTTCAATTTTGAATTGGTAATTTCTAGTTTGTAATTTTCTTTAAACGTTTCTATGTCGGTTTTGCAGCCTGATAATGAGAGTGCTGCAATCAGTAATAAAAAAGAATACTTCAATTTCATAATATGATTTTATCAAGGCGAAAGATAGCTATAAAAAAGCATGGTAAAAACCTTTGTGTAAGTAAAACTAGACTGTATATTTGCACCGGGCAAGTCCTACACAACCAGCTCCTGCTGAACTCCTCCAGGGCGGGAACGCAGCAAAGGTAAGCGGTCGTAGCGGTGTGATGTAGGTAGCTTGCCTTTTTTTATGCCTTTTAGTGAAATCTAATCAACTGATTTAAAAGAGTTTATGAAAAAAGTAGTTCTAGTTACTGGTGGTTCTTCTGGTATAGGAAAAGCAATCGCCTTATTTCTTCAAGATAAAAATTACACCGTTTACGGTACCAGTAGAAATCCATCTCGTTATCCAGATAGTCCAGTGGCGCTGCTTGCGCTAGATGTTCAAGATCAGGCATCTATTCAAAAAGCTGTAGATACTTTAATTCAAAAAGAAGGTCAGATAGATATTCTTATCAATAATGCAGGCGTAGGAATTACGGGACCTATGGAGGAAACTCCTATTGATGAGGTAAAAAACGCTATGGAAACTAATTTCTATGGTCCGTTGCGCGTTTTGCAAGCTGTTTTACCTCAAATGAGAGCTCAAAAAAGTGGTCGTGTCATTAATATTACCAGTATCGCAGGTTATATGGGATTACCTTATAGAGGTATTTACAGTGCTAGCAAAGGAGCATTAGAAATCGCTACTGAGGCCTACCGTATGGAATGTGCGCATTTAAACATTCACTTTAGCAACGTAGCGCCAGGAGATTTTGCTACTAATATCGCTGCAGGAAGATTTCATGCACCAGTAGTTTCTGGGTCTGATTATGAAGCTGGTTATGCGCATACTTTAAAGCTAATTGACGAGCACGTAGACGATGGACAAGATCCCATTAAAGTTGCCACAAAGATTTACGAGATTTTACAAAAAGAAAACCCTGGCATTCATTATAAAGTAGGAAGCTTTTTGCAAAAGTTTTCTATTGTGCTCAAGAAAATATTGCCTGAGAAAATGTATGAGAACATGTTGAAGAAACATTATGGCCTATAAGTATGAATTTTAAAGTAGCCCATTTCTTCCCACCTATGACTAGAATTTTAGGTGTACTTATTTTTGTAATAGGTATTATAGGAATCGTTACAAATGGTCTTCAGGTTATTTTTATTGCATTAATAGGATTTGCCATTGTGTTTTCTACTAAAGGTGTTTTAATAGACGTTACTAATAACAAACTAAAAGAGTACAACAGCTTTTTCTTTATAAAATTTGGTAAATGGCAATCCTTTGATAAGTTTCCGCACATTACGGTTTTAGAAATTACAGAAAAAACTAGTGTAAGTAGTCATACGACTTTAGTAAGCGCTTCTTCACGCGAAATGGTTTATAGAATTACTTTGCTTAGTAAAAGTCATTATCAAAAATTGTTACTACAGCAATTAAAGGATAAAGAAAAAGCACATCAAGAAACAGAAAAACTGGCTGATTTGATAGGTCTAAGAAAGGTAACATTTAGTCCTGGCGCTTATGTGGATTGATTAAATTATTCCGCTTTCGCGAAAGCGAGAAAATGATCAATCTTTTTTAAATGGCTCTAACAACTGACTGCCAAAATCATCAGGATAATCTTCATCGCCTGGAAACCCTAATTCTAATTCGGCTTGATGGTAGGGAATATGCGCTGTACCAAATAGGTAATCCCAAACGCTGAGAGAAAGGCCATAATTGACACCGTATTTAGCACCTTCTGGTAACTTTCTTGCGTGATGCCATAGGTGCATTTTGGGGTTGTTTAAGATATATTTAAAAGGTCCGTAATCCCAGTTTAAATTGGCATGATTCAAATGTCCAATTAATACAGCAATCATATGGATTACAATAAACTGATTGATCCCAAAACCTATCATTGCAAGCGGTAAATATTGCAGCGCTTTATAAACAATGGTCTCCATAAAATGAAAACGGAACTGCGCGGCAAATCCCATTTCTTTCACACTATGATGTACTTTGTGAAATTCCCATAAAAAAGGAACTCTGTGCAGCAATCTATGAATGTTCCACTGGATAAAATCTGCTATAACAAACATGATTAATAACTGCACCCAAAACGGAAAACTACTTACTTCAATAGCTACTAGATTTGTGATGCCTATACTTGCAAGACCATCATTAAATAATTCTACAAAGACGTCAGAAACTGCATTGTAACCGATTAAAGAGAACAAAAAGAAATTAAAAAAGAGGTAAAATAAATCTAACCAAAAATCTTTACGCATTACTTTCTGATTCTTTCTCCAAGGCAACCAGATTTCTAAAGCAAATACTAATACCGAAACCGCTAGTAACCAATAAAAATAATTGGTCCACGAGGGATTCATGATTTCTTTCCATAAGTAGGATGCATATCCATTAAAGGAATTGATAAAAACGTCTACGTATTTTTCCATTAGTATTTCAGTCGTTTGTAGAAACGTAAAATTACTACATAAGCGGCACAACGAAAACGTTGTATGATATTAGGATTCTATGATGGTATAAAATGAACTTCTTATTTTATTTTTACGTTCAAATTACCTCTTTATGAAAAATTTCCTTTATTTATTATTTATCGCAATAGCTATCGTTTCTTGTAAGGAAAACGAAAAGCAACCTATAGAAAGGGTTATTGAAAAAGAGCAAGCATACTTTGACTGGAGTGCTGCAAACGTTTACTTCTTGCTTACCGATAGGTTTAATAACGGAGATGCTTCTAACGATAAAATCATCGATCGATCTCAAGAAACTGGAAAGTTAAGAGGTTTTGAAGGTGGCGATTTTGCAGGGATTATTGAAAAAATAGATGAAGGTTATTTTACGGATTTAGGGGTAAACGCGATATGGTTGACACCTATATGGGAACAAATTCACGGTGGAGTAGATGAAGGAACCGGATTTACTTACGCCTTTCATGGGTATTGGGCAAAAGACTGGACAGCAGTAGAACCATCTTATGGAACTATGGAAGAGTTTAAAACCTTAGTAGAAAAGGCACATGAAAAGGATATCAGAATTTTACTAGACGTGGTAATTAATCATACTGGTCCGGTAACTGATCAAGATCCTGTATGGCCCGAAGAATGGGTACGTACTGGTCCTGGATGTTCTTATCAAGATCAAGCAACTGCTGTTACTTGTACGTTAACTAACAATTTACCTGATATTAAAACAGAAAGTACAGAAGAGGTCGACTTGCCAGAACATCTCGTGGCAAAATGGAAAGAAGAAGGAAGATATGAGCAAGAAATTAAAGAATTAGATGCGTTTTTCTCCAAATCAGGATTGAAAAGAACTCCTGTAAATTACTTAATAAAATGGGTGACCGATTATGCCCGTGAAACTGGTGTTGATGGTTTTAGAATAGACACCGTTAAGCATGTAGAAGAATCCGTCTGGGCAACTTTTAATGAACAAGCAAGACTAGCTTACGAGCAGTGGAAAGAGAACAATCCTACTAAAACCATTCATGATGATAATTTCTTTATCCTTGGAGAACTTTATGGCTATTCTGCTGTGAATGGTAGGTCTTATGGTTTTTCAAGTGGTGACGTCGATTACTTTGATTCTGGTTATGATGCAATGATCGATTTTGGATTCAAGTATTTTGCAAATGAAGATTATCAAAAGCTCTTTAAACAATACGATAGCATTAGAAAAAACTTGTTGACAGAAAAACCAAATGATCCAGCTTATTTTATGAATTACATCAGCTCTCATGATGATGGACAACCATTTGATCCTAGAAGAGAACGAGCGATGGAATCTGCTACAAAGTTGATGTTATCGCCAGGTATGTCACAAATTTACTATGGAGATGAAAATGCAAGATCATTAGTGGTGGAAGGAACTGTAGGAGACGCGACTTTAAGATCAGTAATGGATTTTGATAAAGGGAATCGAGAGGTTTTAAAGCACTGGCAGCAATTAGGTAAATTTAGAAACGAGCACAAGTCTGTAGGCGCAGGCGAGCATTTTTCCCTTGCTCATGAAGGAGAAGGAACACTGGCGGCTCGATTCTATAATAAAAACGGTCATGAAGATATTGTTCTCATAGGAGCCGGATTGCCAGATGGATTGATGGAGATAGATGTTACAAAAGTCTTTCCTAAAGCAAAACGTCTACGCAATGCTTACACCATCAAGAAATTGCCTGTGGTGAATGGAAAAGTTACTGTTATGGTTAAGAATGGAGTAGTGTTGCTGGAGAAGATGTAGCGATCCATCATAATTATAGCTTATTTTTAACTTTAATGATGTAGAATTCAGCAATTTTTGTATTGTTAATTTCAACAGATGAAAACCTATTTCAAAAAATTCAATTTAAGATACCGCAAATTCAAATTAGGGTTAAGTCCTCAGCAAAACTTATTTTATGGTTTTCTAACTTATGTTTTAGTTGGTTTCATTTTACTGTCTCTACCATGGTTGCAAAAAACAGATACTTCTTTAATCGATAATTTATTTATTGCTACAAGTGCAGTTTCTACGACAGGATTAGTCACTGTTAGTGTTTTTGATTCTTATAATTTTGCTGGACAATTTGTAGTCATGTCACTATTTCAACTGGGCGGAATAGGCTACTTAACTTTTACCACTTTTATGCTTCTTTCCACAACTAGGCGAATAACCCACTGGCATAAAAGACTTCTTAATACAGAGTTTACCTTACCTACCACTATAAAGATCAAAGATTTTTTAAAATCTGTTGTCATTTTCACTTTAGTAATGGAAACTATAGGTGCAATTTTATTTTTTATGGCATTTTATTCCGATGGAATGCCAGTAGGAGAGGCGATCTGGAATGCGGTTTTTCATAGTGTCAGTGCTTTTTGTACTGCTGGTTTTAGCCTTTTCAATAGTGGTTTTACGGAGTATGTAGATGATGGTTTTGTAAACTTTATAATTGCTTTTCTAGCTATCGCTGGTTCTTTAGGATTTATAGTAGTTACTGATTTAGTAATGTGGATTAAAGATCGTACGCATCAATTAAGCTTTACTTCCAAAATTATTTTCATAGGTTTTGCATTCTTATTAAGCACAGGCTTTTTATTTATGTACCTTTTTGAACCGACCATTACCGCATTGTCAGGCTCAGAAAGACTTTATGCAGCCTTTTTCCAGACGATGTCAGCAATGACTACCGTTGGTTTCAATACAGTAGATTTTGGAGCTTATTCTTTACCGATTATTCTAGTTACCATTTTTCTCATGTATGTAGGTGCATCACCATCAGGAACTGCAGGAGGAATTAAAATAACGACACTTACAGCTGTTTTTTCTATTATGAAAAGTAGGCTTCAAGGTTCTAAAAACATTACGTTTTTAGGCCGAAAGATTCCATTTGAACGGCTGTACATTGCAACTTCATCCTTTATTTTTTATACATCGCTCATTTTTCTATTTACATTAGCCTTGACATTTTCAGATAATTTTGGTTTAGAAAAAACCTTATTTGAAGTAAGTTCGGCATTAGGAACCGTAGGACTGAGCATGGGAATTACCGGTGATCTTTCTATTTGGGGAAAAGCAATTATTGTTCTCATTATGTTCATAGGCCGATTAGGAGTTTTAACCTTTGGATTAGCAATCTGGTCTAAATCTATTAAGACTGAAGAGCCACATTTTTTAGAAGGTGATATTGCAGTTTAAATCTTATGGTATCTCGCTTTCGCGAAAGCGGAACAATCCACAAAAGTTCCATGACAAACTATTATATTTAGAGACTTAACAATCTTTACATATGAAATACGTTATTTATGCACTTTCTATACTTACTCTTTTAAGTAGCAAAGAAACTGTAGATTCAGAATCTTTTCCTGAGAATAATGAAAAGCAAATTGAGGTAGTTGGAGATCAAATCTCAACACCTCAACTCACCCTAGAACAAGCAAATAATTTAGCGCAACTGCCTTTGCATTGCATCGAGACCGAATATCCTAATAAAATGGGACATGTTACTGCAAGTCCGGAAGATCAAAAGCGCCCAAGCGTACAACATCCTGTTTTTTACGGCTGTTTTGATTGGCATAGTGCAGTTCATGGTTACTGGAGCGCGGTGACTTTATTAAAACAATTTCCGGAGTTAGAAGCTCGTGAGGAGTTACTTGAAAAAATAAACCGCAACCTCACAGCTGATAATATTAAAGTAGAAATTGCGTATTTAAACACTAAGGATAACAAAACTTTTGAACGAACTTATGGTTGGGCGTGGTTACTCAAATTACAGCAAGAATTAGATACTTGGGATTCAAAAGAAGGGAAAGAATTTGCTGAGATTTTACAACCTCTTACTGATGTGATCGCACAGCGATATGTGGAATACTTACCTAAATTGAATTATGCCATAAGAGTAGGAGAGCATTCAAATACAGCTTTTGGGATGGCATTTGCTTATGATTATGCAGTTCATGCACAAAACGAAGCTCTTCAATCAATTATAGAAATTAAAGCAAAAGAATTTTATAGCAATGATGCCAGTTGTCCGATTTCTTGGGAACCTAGCGGCTATGATTTTTTATCACCTTGTCTTGAAGAAATAGATATCATGCGACGTGTTTTAACTGCTGAAGAATTTCATGCATGGGTAAACGATTTTTTACCTGGAATCGAGAGCGGCAAATTAGATGTCGAGATAGGAAAAGTATCAGATCGTAGCGATGGAAAACTAGTTCACATCGATGGCTTGAACCTGAGTCGTGCTTGGGTACTTTATGGACTTGCAGCTCAATATCCAGAATACAACAACCTCACTGAAATAGCCGATGCCCATATCACAAACACCTTACCCAATCTAGTGGCAGATGATTATGCCGGCGGACATTGGTTAGGAAGTTTTGCTATTTATGCATTGCAAAATGCGTCAAATGCTGAATAAGCTATTTAAAAATATAGGTCCTGCAACTTTAATTGCAGCAGCATTTGTAGGGCCTGGAACGGTCACTATTTGCACGCTGGCAGGAGCAAACTATGGTTACAGCCTATTATGGGCAATGTTGCTTTCTATTTTTGCTACTATCATTTTGCAAGAAATGGCAGCGCGTTTGGGATTGATTACTGGCAAAGGATTACCAGAAATCTTACGTGGTGCGATCTCTAATAAGATCATAAGAATCACGCTTATTATATTAGTTCTTGCAGCTATCGTGGTAGGTAATACCGCTTATGAAGCTGGAAATTTAAGCGGTGGCGTATTGGGGCTGCAAATTATTTTTGGCGAGCAATGGTATTTTCCATTGTTGTTGGGTTTGATCGCTTTTGGATTACTCTTTTATGGTAATTATAAAGTATTAGAAAAAGTGCTCATATCGTTAGTAGTTATTATGGGTGTTTCATTTATCGCGACAGCTGTAGCTATAGGTCCTGATATCACAGAAATTTTTAAAGGACTTTTAACTCCCGAAATTAATAGCAATAACATTCTCACCATCGTAGGTTTGATAGGTACGACAGTAGTTCCTTATAACTTGTTTTTACACGCCTCGCTAGTCAGTGAAAAGTGGAATAATAGAACAGATTTGAGTGCTGTACGCAAGGATACAATTATAAGTGTTGTCCTTGGAGGACTGGTTTCTATGTCTATTATAATTGCAGCAACCGCATTGCAAGGTCAACAGGTTTCTAACGGCGCAGCGCTTGCTACTGCTCTAGAACCTATTTATGGATCTTGGGCAACTTACGTATTTTCTATTGGAATTCTAGCTGCAGGAATCACGAGTGCAATTACAGCACCTCTTGCAGCCGCCTACGTAGTTAAAGGTTGTCTAGGCTGGAAAGGAAATATGAAAAGCTGGTCGTTTAGAGCGGTGTGGATGTTTATTCTCATCGTTGGAATCGTATTTTCAAGTATAGGATTAAAACCGCTAGACATCATCACATTTGCACAAATCGCAAACGGATTGCTACTTCCTATTATTGCGATTTTACTGCTTTGGCTGGTGAATCAAAAGTTATTAGGGTCGTTTTCAAATAACTTATGGCAAAACATTATTGCATTTATAGTGATATTAATTGCCATAGGATTAGGAGCAAAAACACTTTTTAAAGTCTTCGGAATACTATGATAACGATCGATTTAAATTGTGATCTCGGTGAAGGAATGAAGAATGATGCGATGCTTATGTCACACATCAGTTCGTGCAATATCGCTTGTGGTGGTCATTATGGCGATGAAAATTCCATTGCTCGTACTTTACAATTGGCTCTGAAACATAACGTGAAAGCTGGTGCGCATCCATCATTTGAAGATCACGAGAATTTTGGTCGTGTGTTTAGGGATATTTCTAGATCTCGCTTTCGCGAAAGCGTAACTCAACAAATACATCTTTTTCAAGAAACAGCTAAAGAGGAAGGAGTGAAGATGCATCACATAAAAATGCACGGTGCGTTGTATCATGCGACTGCAAACAGAGAAGATTTTTCTGACTGGTTAGTAGAATTGATGCTAGAGTTTTATCCGGAAACCATTCTTTATGTGGCGCCTCAGTCTATTCTAGAACAAAAATGTCAGTTAAATGGAATTCCATATTGGAAAGAAGGTTTTGCAGATCGTCTTTATGATGATGGTAAATTAGTTTCCAGAACTGAACCTGAAGCTTTGATTACTAATTATCAAACCGCTGCACGACAAATAGAGCAGATGGTAAAAGAGCAAAAGGTAACGTCTAATAAAGGTATCGAAACCAACTTGTGCATAGATACGATTTGTATTCATGGAGATAATTTGGAATTGACTAAAGACTTAACGCAATTAGTAGCGCAATTGAAATCAAATCATATCAGCATTGGGTAAAAGCGAGGTCATCTTTCATAATTACAATGAGAATTCTGTTTTAGTAAGTTGGAACGAGAATACGATAGATATTATTCCTCAACGATCTGCTTTTGAAATGGAAGTTAAAAAGGTGTTTACTGATATAATCGTTAATCATGGCGCATATTCCATATTATTATTGTGGAAAAAGAAAATCCATCATAGCAATGTTATTGATCAATTAAAGAAATTTCTGACTGACATAAAAACATATGAGGCAAATGGAATTTCCTGGAGGTTGCCTATTTATTATGAGCTAGAAAACGAATTAGTTGATTCTTTGAGTGAATTTTCTAAAGAAGAGATTATTTCTAAACACCAAGAAACAATTTTCACAGTTGATTTTATAGGCTTTTTACCGGGATTCCCTTATTTAAAAGGCTTGGATTCAAGTCTTCAATTGCATCGTAAATTTACACCAGCTTTACAAGTAGCTGTGGGAACAGTTGCTATTTCTAATGAATATTGTGGAATTTATCCATCCCAAAGTCCAGCAGGATGGCACATTTTAGGTAATTGTCCGTTGCCTATGTTTGATATAAGAAATGATCAACCTAGTTTGCTTGTGGCAGGAGATCGCGTGCAGTTTTATGCTATTTCAAAAGAAGAACACAGCTCGATGAAAAACCAAATAGCAAATGAAAGTGTGACCCTAAAAAGCTTTCAGATAGATGGGTAATATGACTATTATAAAACCAGCATTTTATTGCTCCATTCAAGATCTAGGTAGAATATATTACCGTCATTTAGGAGTTCCGCACAGCGGCGTTATGGATGAGGTTTCTGCTGGTTATGCAAATGATTGTCTGGAGAATGAAAAAAGTTCAGCTGTTATAGAAATCATAGCAGTAGGAGGAACTTATATCTTTTCTGAACCTACTTTTATTTGTATCACTGGAGCAAAAACTACGGTAAAACTAAATTCCATAGCAATAGAGCAATATGAAAGTATCAAAATACAAACTGGTGACCAATTAGAAATAGGAGCGGCTGTTGATGGTAACTTTATTTATATAGGTATTGCAGGTGGTTTTGAGGTTCCAGAAGTTCTAGAAAGTAGGTCTTACTTTAAAGGAATTACAAAACAACAATTGACAAAAGGAGACACTATTTCATATCAATCTAGTGAAGATTTAAAAGAATCTAAAATTGAGCCACAAAAATTAATTAAAAGTTCCGTTCTGAAATGTTTTCCTGGTCTAGAATTCCACTTATTGAATAGAAAACAGCAAGAACTACTTTTAAATTCAAGTTTTACTATTTCAAAAAACTGGAACCGCATGGCATTTCAATTGAATGAAAAAATAGATAATCTACTTCTTCAATTAAAAAGTAGTCCGGTACTGCCAGGAACCGTTCAATTAACACCTAGTGGTCAGTTAATTATCTTAATGAAAGATGCACAAACAACAGGTGGATATCCTAGAATACTACAATTAGACAAAGCATCTATTTCTATGCTTTCGCAAAAAAGAATGGGAACCTCTATTGACTTTTTGATTTTATAAAATTTAGATAAAATAACTTTAAAACAGTTAAACTATAATTAAGCCGCTAGAATTATTGTTAATTTCTTAGTTACTTCGTGATATATGAAGGCTACAGTACCAACAGAATCATTTAAATGGAAGCATTTACCATCTCTTTTATGGGATAGTGCAAAAAAATGGAACAGTGATGATGTGTGGCAATTAGGCGCTAGTGTTGCCTACTACGCAATTTTAGCACTTCCAGGACTTATGGTTATTATGATCAATGTTATCAGTACCGTATGGAAAGAAGATATTTCTACAGGTAGATTAACTAATGGTCTAGCCTCGTTAATAGGTTATGATGCGGCATCAGATTTAAATGAGATGTTGCAAGCAGCAAGATTAGATGATGAAAGCTGGATATCTAATATCATAGGTATGGTTACACTGGTTTTTGCAGCTACAGGAGTGTTCTATCAATTGCAACTGGCTCTTAATAAGATATGGAAACTTAAGATCAACCCTAAAACTCCATGGTGGAAAATGCTTACCGATCGAGTAAAAAGTTTTGGATTCATTTTAGTATTAGGTTTTTTAATCATGATCAGTTTTATTCTATCTGCAGTAATTGCCGTATTACAAGACTGGATTCAAGCAAATGTTGCAGAATATCTAGGCGAATTAGCCTTAGCCATAAATTTTATAATTTCTCTCACGATTATTTCATTCCTATTCGGGCTCATGTTTAGATACTTGCCTGATGCACGCCTTAAATGGAAGCTGGTATGGCCAGGAGCATTACTCACAGGTATTTTATTTGAAACTGGTAAATTTTTACTAGAGATATATTTCACACAGTCTTCACCAGCTAGTGCATACGGTGCCGCTGGATTAATTGTTTTACTACTTCTTTGGGTTTCTTATTCCTGCCTGATTTTATTCTATGGTGCCGAATTTATTTTGGTATATGCTACCAGATATGGGAACGGTATTACACCTAACTCTAAAGCCTTAAAGTACAAGGAAGAACTTATCGTGACCGATAAAGGAAGTGAAGTGACTGATAAGGATATTGAAGAAATCCTTGAAGCAGATGATAATAATATAGTAGACGCTTAAATACTATACAGGCAGCTGGTTATTATACCGCTTTCGCGAAAGCGGAACAATTTAAACACTATTCCATACTACCAGTCGCTATGTGAATAAGAAGTTAATTCATATTTAATTAGTAAAATTCCTACTTTATTAAAGTAAATTGAAAATAAAAAATGAGTACTAAAAATCTAATACAACAAGAGGCCAGAGAAAAATATCTAGAAATGACTAGAGATATCAAGACCGCAATGATGCTGACTAACCTGGGTAAAGCGCCTATTCATGCTATACCTATGGGATCAAAAAAAATTCTAGATAGTGGTGATGTGATTTTCTTTAGTAAATCAACAAGTGAGCACAACTCAAATATCGAAAAGGATAATAGAACGCAATTGATTTTTTCTGATAATTCATCAAAAGAGTTTTTAAGTGTTTATGGATCTACTGTGATCTCTAAGAATAAGGAATTAATTGATAAATACTACGATAATCTAGATAACAACTGGTTTGAAGGCAAGGATGACCCTACACTTATAGTGCTTATATTTTCACCTAGTGAAGGACATTATTGGGATACAAAAACTAACGCAATTGTTACTCTGGCTAAGCTAGCCTACACTAAAGTAACAGGAGACGAGACAAAAATAGGAGAGTCAGGAAGTCTACAACTATAATTTTTAATTTAAAACTAACCATATGAATATTTTTGAAGCATTACGAGAAGACCATGAGATCCAGAGAACTTTAATTGATAAATTAGTCAACACGTCTGGAGATAATGACCTTAGAAGGAATATGTTTAACAAACTTAAGAGAGAGCTTGCTATACATGCTGATGCTGAAGAGCGTTTTTTCTACGTACCATTAATCGAAGAAGATCTCACTCAAGAAAAAGCAAGACACAGCATTGCTGAGCATCATGAAATGGATGAACTTGTTGAAAAACTAGAAGATACTGACATGAGTAGCAGCGCGTGGCTAGTATACATGAAAGAACTAGCTCATCAAGTAGAGCATCACTTAGATGAAGAAGAGCAAGAAGTGTTTCAACTTGCTGGAAAAGCACTTACAGAAAAAGAGAAGGATAAACTTGCTAAAGATTATCAAGAATTTATGGAGAAAGAAAGAGAAGAGAGATAAAAAAAAATCCGATCGTAAGATCGGATTTTTTTTTGCGCTATAAGTAACTTTGATACGGGACGTTTGAGTTTTGATTTTGTGAATCCTCAGTATGATCCTCATTAGACTCTATAGTTTTACGTTTATAGTCGCTGTAACCGTTTTGAGAAATTATTAAATCCATGAGCTTTTTTTTTGATGTAAATATAAAGCTATGCACGCATAGTGTATTTTAAATAATTCTTAATTATTTAGCAGCTTTTGTTAAGTTATCAGTACTATTTGAGGTGAATAATAATAATAATTTCTAAATTATGTAAATATTTAAATTACGGTTTATTGTTTTTAAAAAGTAAATTACCTCTAGTAAAAGAAGGAGTGTTTTATCGATTTGAGGTATTAACACATTAATTTTCTATTCATTTAAATAAGCGATTGTCTTAAAACAAATAGTTATTAAATATGAATGGGGCTAATCGATTAATTAAGCTATCTGAATTTACTTATCAACTACTATACATTGCTTCTTCATTCTTGTTTTCAAAAATCACATTTTGCTCTCCATACTTTTTTAAATAGGATCTTATGATTTGATTAGTATGGTAATTTGCCACCTTGCGATCTATAAAATCTTCACAATCTGAAATGGAAGCAATCGATGCATATTGATCCACATAACCATAACCTTGATATTCACCATCTTTTACCATTACAAAACAACTTTCCTCAGCCGTACGTCCAGGTTGTTTAATGATATAATTCGGATTTTGGTTGTGCAAAGATGCTATTGCTTGAGTGGCTCTTATATTGTAAAGAGAAACTAATTCTTCCTTTTTACAAACACCTTTACAGTTTTTTATTTTATAATGAGAAGTGCAATCGGCTTGAGTTTTAAAACTACAGTAACGAGGACATAGATTAAAGTCTTCACAGAGTTGCTCTAATTGTTCTACGGCATGCGCACGATTGTAATGAGTTACTACCGAATAGTCATAAGATTTTACCAGCCCAACGGCAAATTGAATCACACCTAACTGATTTTTATAATGCAAAATTTGGTAAGCCTTACGAGGTTTTTTTTGCGCACTATTAAATTTTGGGTAGTAATGTCGTATCAAATCTGCTTCTTGAAGCAAGGCAACAAGTTCATTACCGGTAGGAATATGTTCTATGTGATGAATCTCTTGACACATGAGATAGGACTTACTCGTTTTAGAATAAAAATGAGAAAGCACACGTTTTTTTAAACTAATCGCTTTCCCGACATAGATCACCTTGCGAGCTTGATTTTTAAAAAGGTAAACACCAGGCGCATCTGGTAAATTGTGAAAAAGGTTGCGATCCAAATGTGGTGGAAAGGTTCCTTCTTTACTGCTACCTTTTAGAAATTTAGCAAACTCAACACCATCTTCATCTATTTCAAGAAGTTTTTGAAATAGCGTTACCGTTGCATCTGTATCACCTTCCGCACGATGTCGATTTTCAAGATGAATCCCTAAAGAATTACAAAGCTTTCCTAAACTATAAGAGTTCATTCCAGGAATAAGTTCTCGTGAAAGTCTAACAGTGCAAAGCTTCTTACGTTTAAAATCAAATCCTATGCGTTTGAATTCATTACGTATAATGTTGTAATCAAAGTTGACGTTATGCGCCACAAAAATACAATCGCGCGTCATGCGATCTATTTCTTCTGCCACTTCAGAAAAAAGTGGCGCGCTAGCCACCATTTCATTATCGATACCAGTAAGGCCAGTTATAAAGTCTGGAATAAGACTTTCTGGATCGATAAGAGTAGTAAACTTTTCTTCTATTTTATCACCTAACATTCGCACAATGCATATCTCGGTCATGCGATTGTTGCTCATTCGGTTGCCCGTAGTTTCTATATCTACAATGCTATAATATTGTTCTTTAAAATTCAAAAGTCATCTAATTAGGAAATGTTCCAAAATTATGGAATAATTCCTAATTAAATAGGTAAAGCTATTCTTTTAACAGTGTTTGTTTTTTTCTCGCTTTCGCGAAAGCGCAATAGTACTAATTAAATAAATCTAGAAAAGCTTGTTTATAAGTTTTAGTAATCGGTACTCTATACGCATCACCGATTACCACATAACCCTCGTTTTCAAACGCCCTAACAGATTTAATATTAACAATGTGTGATTTATGGCACTTGAAGAAATTATCATCTAAGTAATTACTGAATTTTCCTAAACTATAGGAACTGGTGATCGTTTTACCATCTACTAGATGAATTTTTGTATAGCCATCATAACCTTCTAAATGAATAATTTCTTCTTGAGGAATAAAAGAAATACCTTTTTGCGTAGGAACCTTCAGTTTATGGTCGCGATCAATAATCTTATTGAGAAGTTCTACTAGATTATCATTTTGATCTGAATGCTTCTTTTCTATATTTAAAATAGCTTTATCTATGGCCTCTTTAAGCTCTGTATTATCTACAGGTTTAAGCAAGTAATCGACAGCGTTAAGTTTAATTGCTTCTAATGCGTATTCTCCATGAGCGGTGCAAAAAATTACTTGAGATTTTAATTCATCAATCCTATTAATTAACTCAAAGCCGTTAAGTCCTGGCATTTGTATATCTGTAAATAAAATGTCAGGTTCTAGATCATTGATGGATTTTATAGCTTTTATAGGATCTTGAAAAATAGCTGTTATCTCTATTTGATTACTAATCTTTTCAATTTTATTCTTGAGATTTTGAAGTGCAGTATGCTCATCATCTACTAGTATCGCTTTATAGATTTTCATTGCTGTTTTTTTTAATGTCAAATATCACTTTATGGCCAGGATATTTATCATCTGCGGTTAAGGATTTACGCTTAATTTTTATTTCCCATACTCTAGAGTCATTTAGGTATCTTAAACGATCCTCTAACACTGTAGAAGATTTATAGCGTTGATCTTCTTTATTTAAAGAATAACCTATTCCGTCATCTTGCACATAAATTTGAATATGCTGTGAATTCAACTTTTTAAATCGGATAGTTACTTTACCAGGAATATCTTTGTTAAAGACACCATGATTAACTGCATTTTCTACAATGGGTTGCAACAGCATACAAGGTAGTTTCTCTTTCAGGTTTAAATCGGGATCTACTATTATTTCATAATTCAATTTGTTCTTAAATCGTAGTTTTTCTAGATCTAGATAGTTTTTAAGTAATGAAATTTCTCTTTCAATATTAATCCATTGCTCTTTGCTTAGTTCAAAAAATTCTCGAACTAATCTGGAGAATTTGACTAAATAAATATCGGACGTTTCAAAATCATTCTCATTTATGTAATACTGTATTGCAGTAAGTGAATTGAATACAAAATGTGGGTTCATTTGAGAACGTAATGCTTTTAACTGTAGATCTGATAATTGTTGTGATCGCAACGCATCCTTGTTCTTCTTTTCCTCAAGATTTTTGGTCACTGTTTTAGTGGTAAAAATTATCAAAGTTATACTGCCTAAAAGTAGGAGAATATAAAACCATAAGGACTGGTGCCACATTGGTTTTATCGAAAAGCAAAAGGAGTTTACAATACCTTCACTTTTTAGAGTTAATTCATAATCTGCTGGAGGCAGGTCAGAAAACCGCAAATTTGCTGAGGAAGTTTCAGTCCAATTTTTTTGAGTAGGTGATAATTGAAACTCGTAATTTAATTTTGAATTACTTCTGAAATCTATAGATTTTACTACGACTTGTAAATCACCTTTTGACTGATATTTGATTTCAGAGCCTTTATTCAAATTTTTATTTGCATACACCATGTTTTCTACATAAATGTCTAGTAAACCTTGTTCAGGCTGATAATCTAAAGGAAAATGTATTATACCTTGATTAGTAGCTATAAGTAGTAAATTACCTAACTTCTCCACACCATTAATTTTGTTAGTAGGCAATCCATTAGTATTATTCCATATATTCTTAAGTAGGAATTTATCATTTACATATTCATAATGATAAATTCCTTTATTACTAGGCAAATAAAGATGATTATCTTCAAAATAAGGATGGTTAGTTTTGAGAAACTCACTTCCTTCTAATAGTTCTATATTGTTTAAATCGGTAATATAAACACCATATCCGCCAGTACATAATATTATGGATTTTTGATTTATGGGTAATAAATCTATAACAGGTTTCTTAAAATTTGAGAGCGATGGGACTATTTTAAATTCTTCATCCGCAAGCTCATATAATCCGTTGGATACTCCTACTAAAAGTTTTCCTTGAAATGACACTTCACAACGTACATTATTTAATTCTAAGAGTTTTCTGTTTTCTAAATTGTTAGGGTCTATTTTATTTATTCCACCAGAAACATGACTATAGATATAGTCTTGATGATAATCCATAGAACGGCTTATTTCACTTAATACTTCATTCGTGGTTTGGCTTGTTTTCTTTTCTTGATTATTGCTATAAATTTTTTGTCTAGTAATAAAGTAAGAACAATTTAATTCTTCTAAATATTGAGCGTCATGAAGAAAATGACTGGTAGAGATGTGAGGCACAAAACGATTAATTTTTAAGTTATATTTATAAAAACCTTTACCACTAACAAGAGCAATTATATCATCATCTACACGTTTAATATCATTTATTTTAGAATCGCTAAATTCCTTAATAATTGACTCTTCCTTTATAGAATATTTAAAAATACCATTTGTGAATGACGCCGACCAGACATTGTTTTCTCGATCGATAAATGAGAAGTGTGATTTCCATTTTTTAGGAATATTAATCACCTTACTTACTTTTAAATTTTGATCTAATAAGGCTACTATATTTTCCCCAGACAATTGCAAAGAATTATTTACTAAATGAATGCGACAATATTTAATAGTAGATGTGTCTAAAAGGTCTTCATAAGAGTAAATTTTTGTTTCTAAATTATTTAAATTTAAAAATCCATAATGGTGCTTTGTAAACGCTATAAAGAGACTATCAGTAAGTTGCATTCTTAAGTGACTCAGATAGTTAAAGCTACCATCATCAACAGTAATAAACTTATCCTCATTAGTAATAACTGCTAACTTGTTAATATCGTTTTTAAGAACAACTACTCCTTTATATTTAGGATGAATTAAATAGGCCTGATTTATATAATCTTCATTAGAATTATACTCCATATTTTCCCATTTTTTATCATTGTTTATAATATGAGAGGTATTAGAACTCGACGCTATAAGATCGTTTCCTGTAAAACCTGGAAAAAAAGGATTCATTCCTATGTTTTCTTTAACGTTTTTGAAATCAAAAACAATATCATTTAAAATATACCCTAAACTGGTACTTTTTGCTACATACCACAATTTCCCATCCTTAGCAGGAAATAGATTGTAGATATCATTTGTAGGTAATCTATCTTTAGTTGTGAATGTCTTAAAATCTGTCCCGTTGAATTTAACTAGGCCTTCATCAGTTGCGATCCATATAAACCCATGTATATCTTGTGTAATTTTATATACATGATTACTAGGTAGTCCATCTTTTTCAGAATAGTTAATGGTCGTTTGGGAGGCACACCAGTTAATGGTGCAGAAGAAAGCTATTATAACCCAAAATCTTAACATAAATACTAATGTACTATTTAAAGCTTACTTGTTCACTTAATTTGGACTGGCCACCATCAGTGGTAAAAACTTTAATAGCATAGGTGCTTTTGTTTTTCTCGCTTTCGCGAAAGCGTAACACATCACTTTTTTTATACTGTACAAATTGTCCTTTTTTATTTTTTTTATAAATTACAAAATAGGTTTGCTCATTCATTTCTTTATAGTCCCATTCTAATAATACCTGATCTTTATCTGTAATTAACCTTAAATTTTGCACAGTAGGGCGCATACCATCATCATAGGGTTTTCCCATCACTGGAATTGAAAAATTAGAGCGGTTATCACTGTCATCTATCGCCTGTAAACTATAATAATATTTGACTCCGGTTATCACTTTTTTGTCGATATATTTCTTTTGATCATTTTGTAATTCTGCATACTTTACCCAAGGCTCTTTAATATCTGTTTTTCTATATAAAGTTTGTGCCACGACATCTTCACTACTGCTCAAAATAAACTCTAACTCTATGAATTTTTTACCAACTTTTACATTTTTAAATACTGGTGTTTCAGGAGCAATATAATCTGGTCTTTTCACTTTTAATACATCAGAATAATCGGACTGATTAAAATTATAATCGAGTGCTTTGATTTTATAATAGATATACGGTGTTAGTGATTTTAAAGTCACTGTATCTTTAAAAACGGTAATTGCTTTTGTATAGATGGTATCCTTTTCATGAAAACCTTCACTAATTACAGAAAATTCATGCTCTGCAGCATTAGATCTAAATAATCGATACCCCATTAAATCTCTTTCTTTATTAAGTTCAATATCAAGAGTGACAATTCCTAAAGAATCTATTTTACCTTTTAAAAAACTAGGTTTTACTGGAGGAATAGAATCTATGATAGTAACAAAGTAAGGACTTGAAGAACTTATGTTACCTGTAGTGTCTATCGCCTGCACCACATAATAATTGTCTTTTTCTTTACTGTACGTTTTATCGGTATAGCTGGTCGTATTTTTAGGTAGTAAATTAGAATGTAAAACTCTAAAATCACCTTTGTTTTTAATAGATCGTGCGACAACAAATCCTTTTAAGTCTGGTTCCATAACGGGCATTTCCCACCTAATATTCACCTCTTCTGGTTGATCGTTTTTACCGCTAATTATGGATGGGTTTACTGGTGGTGTTAAGTCGACTGGCATTCCTGTTGCTGTTCCAAAATATTGTTTTTCTCCAAAAGGATTGAAACCATAAAAACGGTAGGTATATTCTGTATAATTGATGAGATTTTCATCAGTATAACTATTTCTGGTAGAAGTAGGGTCTGACTTCAAGACTGGCTTGCTGTTTAACAACTCAAATTCACCAGTCGAATTATTCTTACGTTCCACGTGCGCACCGGTGATCATATCATTCTCATCCCAAATGAAAGTCAGTTTTTTATCCCAAGTTTTAACGTAAATGTCTCTTTCAGTTTTTAGACTTTCTTTAATGGTTTCCATAAGAAACATACCTTCACCTACGGTATAATCTGTAATCTTTTCTTTTAAAGAAATGCGGTAAACGTATTGTTGATTTTCCTGAGCAGTTATGTCAGTATAGGATAATCCTAAAGCGCGAGCAACCTTATTATTTTTTACAGCATTCATTACAAAAATGATGTATTCAAAATCTTCTTTGAATTTTTGCTCTTGCATTTCTTTAATACCTTTATCAAAAGAAAATTTTCCACCTCGTTTTTCATCTCTTTTATCGTAGAATTCTTTGGCTAGAGTTACATCTTTTTTCAAATCTTCTGTAGTGCTACTTAATAAATTAGACCACTCATTTTCCTGATAAGGAAAAACCTCTGCAATTTTTTTATAGATTAAAGTATCATTGAGTTCATTAAAATCTGCTCTTTCAATAACAAACCCTTTTTTCAAACCTTGATAGAGCGCTTTATTTTTATCAGGAAAATAAATTAATTCAACGGCGTTATCTACATATCTACCTATTACATTGATGGTGCTAGATGGATTTAATTCTTCTTCAAATTGCGCTAGACAAGGCAATGAAGTCAACGCAAATAAGAATAATATTATAATTTTTTTCATAGTTTTTTCTTTAATTGAAAAATTGTGATCTTTTGAACTTTTTAATTACGTCTTAACATAGCTCTGTTTCTAGCGAGTACATTTCTATTTACCGCTGTTGCTCTAGGTCTAGAAAATACAGATGGAGTAGAATTAGTAGTTGGTCCAGATGTGCCGCCAGGTGATGCCATTACATTCATATTAGAATTAGTAGCGCTCGCAGTAACACTTACAACTTGCATAGGTCCAGTTCTTACTGTTTTTTCTTTAGTCTCTGTAACCGCATTGCCATCAGAATCGGTAGCGTTGACCCAATTATTATTGATTTTTTCTTTTAACGTTGCTACGACTACTATTTTATAAGTCTTGTTTACCTGTAGGTCATTTGTAACTGGTGGTGCTGCCGGTGGTAATGTTCCATAATTTGCAGGTCCAGAACTTCCACCTGATGGTGGTGGAGTGATCGCCGGACCAGATGTAGATGGTGGAGCAGGATACATAACTGCTGGCCCAGAATTTGTACTCGCTAATGTATTATTACTAAAAGCTCCGGTATTAAGTCCCGAACTTCCCATAGTTGCTAGGGACATGTTAGCAACTTGCATCGCACTATTTGATGAAGTTCCATTATTGGAATTTCCTGAAGGTATCACTGAATTTTGAATAGGAGCTAGACTTTGATTAATGGTACCATTTACTGACTGAGCAGATAAAGTCCCTACTACATAAAGTTCTTCTCCTAAATTATTATCATGTTTTATCCATCCAGTAGGATTTGCATTCCCTCCAAACGTGCTAGCTCTAGGAACTTCAACAAAAGTATTGTTATCTTGAGCATCAATATATAATTTAACTTCTCGTTCGAGTTTAAAAGTTCTATTCACAACAGCACCTGTACTTTGTTGTTCCCCAACATCAAATTCATCTTCAGGGCTTAAACCAAATTTTATAGCAATAGGCTGATCAACTGGGAAGTTATAAGTAACCGTAGGAGGATCAGGATGTATGTAAGTGATCAATCTTTGTGCTTGATCTCCAGCGGCATCTTCTTGATCAAAAGATTGAGTTGGCACAGGAACACTGCCATTACAATCTGTTCCCCATTCAAAATTAGATTGAAAACTTCTATTTACTAAATATATAGTTTCCCAGTGTTGACATGTTTTTAATGGCCTACCAATTTTTCCATGTGACCATGAATGTAGGTAATTAACATGATTACCATCGTTTCTACATCTTCCACAATCTCCTTGTATATTGTGCACGCGTTTAGTAATTCCACCTATTTTCACTTCTGCACGTACCTCGCCTACAACGTAAGTAGGTCCAGGGAATTTTCCATCTAGCCATCCACCAGCTTTTACATTTAACAAATCCCATCTACTGGAATTTTTAGAAACATAAGCATCAACTGAGGCATAAAATCCAAGTGATCCTCTAGCACGCCATCCATTAAGGCCAAAGTCTTTACTGGAATCAGCACAATTAACATCTAGTTTTTTCATCATGCTTAGGTTAATTTCTGCCCCAGCAGCAAGATCTAGATTGATATCATAGCTGCCTACGATATTTTTGTTAATATTCTTTTCAAATTGAAAACCTATCCCAAAAGCAAAACCCTTTCCTAAGGCAGAATTCCCATCGACACCACTAGTAACTGGAATACCTGGCTGGCCTCCATTAAAAACTCCTGCCCATCCATTTTTAAAAATTGGAGTAAATCCATCTGGAGATTCTATATTATTTCCAAATGTCAAATATTCATATAAAGAGATCCCGAAGACATTTACGGTATTTAATGCAGAAGGTTGCCCAAATTTAAAATGCCATAAATTAGTACTACCGTCTATATCCACATTAAGGTTTGCAGGATATGGTGTATAAATATTCTCTGTATTCACGTTTGCATCTACATTTAATGTAAAGTGTTTATCTGGAAAATTATAGTCTGCTAAAACACTACCCTTTACTTGTGCCTTATCTCTTTCAGATTGTGGCGTTATTGGACCACCGATATAAAAATCACCAGTGAAACCTATATTTATTAATCCTTGAGATTGGGAAAACTGGCCATTTAAACCAACATCTGCATTAAAAGAGTCTGGACTTGCAGAGTTAGCGATGGTCGCCTCTACCATGAAACCAAGATTACTAGGTTTAGGAGAAAAGGTGTAATGCGCAGGAACCGCACCAGCGGTCGGGACTAAAGTACTCTCCATATTTTTGTAAGCGCCACCGCCAAAACCGTTAAATGATAAACCTGGTAAAAACGGCAATCCAGGAGAAAATTTTGCAGCTGCCTCAACACGCCAGTATCTATAGGTTGTACCATTGTTTTGATAACTTGTATTGCCAAACTCTGCTAAGGCAGATATTCCTATACTTGGCGTTTTGAAAGAGGCTTCAAGTGTTCCTTTAAATCCATTTCCAAAAACAGCATCATCGTTTCTAAATTGTATGGTACCATCAATAGATACTGCTGGTAAATGAGCATAAATAGAGATATCGTCTATTCCAGTACTGATATATGTAGGTTTGAATTTACTCGTTGAGTTACCTTGATTATCTTCTATAGCAACCTCTACAGCCATTTTCGTTTGTCCACCTATATCTTCTGTAAGATTAAAAATAACATCGAACTTTAGATCACCGTGAATCAATTGATTACCTGTATTTGTTTTAGTTTCAAAATCAATATTTGAAATAGTCACTGGAAAATTAGATAAGAATTTTTGCGGACTCGCAAATGCCCAAGTACCTGGCTCAAAATCAAATTTATTGCTGGATAAACTAGAATCGTAATTCATCTTAATTCCTTGAAACCCTAGATCCATATTGACATGTTTCACAGGCCCTAATTTTACATCATCCCAAACAAAATTACCATGTAAATCTATGTCAAAAGTCTTCTTGTTCTTATCCACCAAAGCGACTATGTTTGAAGTAGGAGTTAACTCCATCGTTCCCTTTAATAAGTTTGCATTTATCGGTCCTGTAGGTTCAATGGTTAACTGAAACGAAGAAGGTGAAGTCGCTGTGGTAAATAAGGCTTTATATTTTAATGGATTTTGAATGGAATCTCCTTTACTAACAGGCAGTCCTATTCGTCCTTTTACATAAGCATCATGAAAAGAACTACTTCTTATATCCACTCTTACAGTATCGATACTGGCAATTAAGTCAGCCACGCTTGCATCTCTGAAACCAGCTACATTTTCTGCCTCAGCAACTAGAGTCACACCAGTATCATTTATAATCATATCATATATGGAAAGTTGAGGTACGCCATTTAAATTAGTTTGCCATGATGTAGGCATTCCTACAGTAAGCTGTTCCATGTGAAAACCTCTGAACAGGATGGTGTTTTCTCCCGTATAATTAGAAGGAAAATCGCTTGCAGATTGAAGATTATTAGGGTTAATGGTATCTGACATGTCAAAGGAAATATTACCTGCGAGAATGGTCATTCCTTGAGAATCTACAATTTCACACTCTTCTAGGTTTCCAGTTAACACCATATCGTTCCAGTCTTGAACAATTGCTTGAAAATTTGCAGCAGTACGAGAACTTCCATCATCTGGAACAGGTACTAACCAATCTCTAGTAAAAGTGGTCTCTAGTTCAATACCGAATTGAGAGAAACCGTTTTCATCCCATTCTATATAACAACCACCTTGTGGATTATTTGCAGGACTAATAAACTCAAAAGTAATTTTGTTATTCATGTTACCTACTGTAACATTTTCTAACAATTCTAAACGTCCCGGTGGCGTTTCAACATTCGTAGGGTGAAATTTTATATTCTTTGCGATAAATCCAATAAGTTGAGGATCTTCGCCAGGACCTTGCCAGCTAGGAGGTGTGTTTTTTGCAGCTACTAGATTAAATTCCGACAAATTTGGTCTGAAGACTATTTCTGTCATGGCAAACTGATCTCCATTTGCATAATTAACGCCTAACGGCATTTTTACAGGAGACGTATTTTGATTTAATGGTCCAGTCGGAATCGGTGATTGCTGTCCGATATTAGGAGCATTAATAGCAGTTCCAGCTGTGTTATTTACCCAATCTACGGCGTCACCAGATGTATCATTAGTCCAGTCTATTACATCTCCTACGATATCATTTCCCCAGTTTGCAACAGAGTTTGCTGTGTTATTAGCTAGTGAGCTATTAGATACTATTTCTTCTGCCCATGCCTGCGGATATACCGGTGCTGGTGCATCGTAAACTTCGCCTAAAATTTTACCTGTCAGTAAATTTTTATTAGTATCGACGGTAATGTCAGTAAATTTTACTGCTACACGAGCTGCTATCCAATCGACAAAAACATGACCTTTACCTGTTAACTGATTTGTTGAATCTACAGAAACTTCTGTCACTTCTACTTCAAATTCATGTGAGAATCCAGCATGAATAATATCACCTACAGCAACAGTTGAAGTTTCGGTGTCTCCTTGATTCAGGTCTTGCAAATTTTGAGGGACAGGAATACAAAATTCTTTAACACAAGTTTCTCTCTCAATCCCATGTTTAGGGCTAATAGTATATGTAATACAAATTTCCTCTGGAATTTCATGGGATATTGCACTATATTGATGTTCAAACGCATTGTTGCCTTGAATAGCAGTTTCAGAATGATCACTATCCCAGTTAATCGTTGTTTCTATAGTATAGTCTTCAGGATTTGAATTGTACGTAGATTTGCAACCTATTAAATAATCCCTTAAAGCTGTTACATTAATCAGGTTTAATTTCCGCGGATAATTATTGGGCTCTAATTGTTGAATTTCAATTATGGGCTCCACTAATGGTGTAAGATCGCAATCACAATCTGCTTCTTCTTCCGTGCTTTCAACGTTTTCTGTCTCATCGGTAGAATTGATTAAAGTGGGAACAGCAACCTCTTGCGTGAAATAGCAATCTATATTTGCATTCGTATTTACAATATGGAAGGTAACCGTTATGCTAGTAGGGATGACACTGGTATCGCCATTACTAGTTTCATAGGTATGAATATTTGAAAAATTATCAGTAGTATTTTGGGTTTGCCAGTCATAAGAAATTGTCCCAATAAAAAATTGGGATTGTAAACCGTATTCAGGATCTCCATCCATATTTTCTATCCCATCAAAATTCTTTTTTGTGGTCATACATTCTATAATAGAATCTAATTCCGCTTGAGCAGTTGGAATATAAACTACATGATTATTTTCATCTGAAACACTTTGAGTATGTCTTATTTCAAGATTCGGTATGGATACCACATTACCATCTAAGCATTCACATTGTTGATCTGTTTCTCCTGCATTTGGATTAACATCAGCTGTGTCATCTAGTTCACCAACATCTTCAGGATTACCTAAATCGTCTAATGCCATTATGGTTTCATCTGGTAATTGGATACAATATGTTTTTTCACAAGTAAATCGTTCTCCGTTGATCCTTCTTTCTGTAACATAGGTAAAACAAACCTCAGTAGGATATTCACTTCCATCAAAGCAATTAATCGTATAGGTATGATCCACATTTATAGTGCTTCCATTGAAGCTATTTTGTGGTGTAGAGTGAATTCCATTATCGTAATTAATTAATAGCTCAGTATCAATACTTCTGTTGGTTCCTTGAGTTAAAAACTCTTGTTCTATCAGCGAGGTAAATGCAGCTACATCAGCTAATTCAATTTTCAAAGGATCAGCACTTGAGGTAGAATTTATAAAGCTTATAGTTCTTTCAAAATCACTTTGAGATGGAAAGTTGCAAGATTCTTCATTATATATGGTTGTTGCTGTTACATCCTTTACTACCTCAATACTACAGGAAGTGAGGCCAGCAATTAATGGACGCAATTCCATGTTAATGCTTATACTTGGCGGAATATTAAAGCTGCTGTCTTGAGTTGTATTATAATCGTGTAATATTGATGTAGTATTGAAATTGATAAATTCCATTTGATGGCTGCAACCCCAACTAATAGTGGTTATCAATTCATACTTAGTAGGATCAATGATTCCAGCTGCTTGTAGCCAAAATCTATTTTGCATTACGCTCAATCCATTTAAATCAAGTGTAGTTAGACTACTATTTGCAATAAAAAATAAATCATCGCTTAGGTCTACTGGGTTTATATTACAATTTATTACTGTTTGCTCGCTGGAACGAGTTGTAGAATTTCCATTATCTGTGCCTCGTATGTTGAAAACTCCATAATCCGCAAATCCATTATTTTGAGCTCTATAGGTATTGCCTTCAAGTGTCATAGGTTTGATTCCCCAAACATACTGCTGGTCTTCATCTGGTGCAGGAATGTCCAGCGGCCATGTAAATTGAGTTCCTATGGTAACTTCTTCTTCTATAATAGGGTAGTTGATACTAAAAGCTTGGCTAGGAGTTTGTCCAGCTTGAACTTCACTAACTGCGATTAAATAGGTAATACCAGTCATAGCGTCTGGTATTGGGACTAATGGTGTCCATTGAAACATCAGGCTATTAATCAATAAAGGATCTATTTCCATACCACCGATAGGAGATAACAATTCTGGCATTTGATAATCAGTTATGATCATAGGACGACATATTTGTTCTGGTTGCGTAAGACTGCGACCATCACTACCTACTAACTCTACGCAAAAACTATAAGAACCTGGCGGCAACATACCTGTACGAGATAATTGATCTCTAAAACTAGGGTCAACAAATTGTACGGCGTTATAAGGGATCAATTCGTCTGCGAGGAATGTTTCTGTTCCAAAGTCAGCCATCATTAATGGCACGGTATCGTCTGTCACTACTTTTAAATCTCCATCTAGTAATAAACTTACTTTGATGCGATAATCTATAGTAGATCCAGCGGAAGGATTAGTTACCGTAAGGATCGCTAGGTTATTACGATTAGTCCATTCACTTAATTCTGGTGTAGGATTTGAATCTACATTAAGCGTTGCTTGTAACTGTGCTTCTGTCCAGTTGCAGGAAGTAATAAATACTAGCACTAATAATATATTTTTCATAATCCTGTATTTTAAAATCGTTGTTGAATAGAAAATTGAACTCTGTTCTGACCTAGAAATCCTCCTGGTCTTGAGTTTCCATAACTAAAATTCGTATATCGATACCGCAGTTTACACTGTAGTTTTTTAGTGAGTTTATAACCTAATTTTAAGTTGAAATTACTTCTATTGTCGGTTGTAAATCCTGGAACATCTACATGGGCATAATTGAATCCAATAGAAGGAGTAAGTTTTTTATCTAGCAATTTATAACTAGCTGTTAGGCCATAATTGAGCATGTTAAAATCTCCGGTAGGTAATTGATTTTCTAGATAAATGCTCTGTAACCCTATATTTAATGGTATTTGTAAGAAGGAAATATTATAGTTGAGAGAGTAGGTGGAGTTTTCCGCTTTCGCGAAAGCGTTACTAACAACATCAAATTGCTCAAAACTATTTAATGCGACATTACCGGATATTAAATGCAGGTATTTCTCACCTTTAATGGTGTAAGAAGGAGAAACCGTGATAGAATTATTTATTAATTCAATGCGCTGGTTTAAAATATTGGCATCATTATTAAAACCAAAATTACTATAATTCACATTCAATGAAAACGACTCTGTTACTTGTGCAAAAACATTCACATTTGAAATAACACGTTCAGAAGAAGATAATTTTGTATTGTTTAAGTTATTAGTGCGTATTCCAAAACTACCTGTAAGATTAAGTTTATCCTTAAAGAGTTTCATACCAGTGTTTACTTTATAATCCAATATATCACGTTCTACAAATCGATAACCTACCGGTAAAAATCCTGGCCCGATATACTGCACTTCACCACCTATTTGAAATTTATCTCCTTTCCAGTCTATACGAGAATTGTGAGCAAAATCTGCCGTAGAACTGGCATTTATTGTGATAACATCCTCAACGGCTGTAACATAATCTTCATCAATAGTACCATTGTTAAAAAGATCGCTGGTGAATATAGATCCAGCAGTCTCGGTTCTAATTTGGAGTTTTTTAAATAGCTTAAATTCTGCATAAGGTGAGACAGTTATACCTTCAATGGGTTCAATTCCTATGGGATCGATCGTTACAGAGTTTATATGATCCCTTACACGTACCACATTTACCGTAAATTTAGATCCTTCTAGTTTTCCTACTCCTATGCGAGCCATGGTTATACTTTGCTCATAGGCGCCAGGAATGTTGAGAGAAATATCAGGTTCTATTGCACGTTGCGATGTACCAAAGGCAGCAGATAATATAAAACTACCAGGATTTATTTCCATTCCTAAACCAAACATGGGGATATCTCCTGTTGTTAACGGTGTGTACTGAGGTGTTTGCGTACCAAAGAATCCTTGAGCCCATTTATATTTAGGATTGATACTTAGGTTGTTTGCTGGATTTTGAATATAATCTAGCGGACTCTCATCTGGAACACTTGGTAAGTTGTAAAGAACCTCTTGGTTTGTAACGTTAACACTTATAGGAATGCTAAAATGTTTACCAAAATTGATGCTCATTTGAGCATTAAGTCGAAGTAAATTTTCAGGAAATCGAGGTCTGAAACTGGAGTAGTTCTCTTGATAAAAGGAATAATAGTCATAATTAAAACCTATACTACCAGTTAATTGTACTGGTAACTTTTTTTGTTCTTCCTTTTGTGCGTAGCTTACGGTCAGGATAAAACAAAATAAGACCGGTAAAATTTGTAATCTAGTAACAAGAACACCCATAATTAGATTTTCTAAGGGTAGTCCGTAGACAGGATAAATTATCCTCATTCCCCTTTATTAAAAATCTAATATGAAACTATGTTAAGGTTTTCTAAACAAGGCTTTGTTAAGTGGTAGAGTTGATTCCTTGAAAACAGTTTCTGATTAGATGAAAGTTTATCTCGTCATCCTAAAAAAACTAACTTTTGTTATCACTTTCGCGAAAGCGGGATTGTTAAATGAATATGAAATACACAGGTTATATCAGTAGGCAAATTTTGCTATAAATAGTGATGCGTTGTAGATTTACCAATCAAACCGTTCTCATAAATTGAAATTTCTGTTATTCTTCTTAGGTATTTTATGTTTATCCAGTTGTGATAAGGCTACGTCTGTTTTAAATAACGAGAACCCAGCTAGCTCACAAACGGATAGTATTCCTATTTCTGAAAAGTATTATCAGGAAGGAATAAAATTTTATGAAAATGGTGATTTAGAAAAAGCTAAGAATGCCTACAGAGAAGCCATCGACCGTTGTAATTCTAATAAGTCTAGTGATTATTTTCAATATTACATCAGTTTGATAGGAATTCATCGTATGAAGGATGAATATGGCGATGCACTAGCTTTACTGAAAGAATACGAAGAGAAAGATTTAAAGCCAGTCGAAGAACATATTTTGACTATCATAAATATCGAGCAATATCTTTATTTAGCTTCAGGTCAATATAATGAGGCTTTAAAATCAAACGAAGAATATTATAATTTATTAAAAAACAATAAAAATAGTTGTAGTATTATAACCGCGTTGATTTTGAAAAGTGATATTCTTTTTAAGTTAGGTAGACTTGAAGAAGCAAATAAAATACTTGACGACCTTAAAAAAAGAAATGATTTAGATTTTGGTCAACAGCAAGGACTGTTTATTAAAATAGGGATTCAAAAATTTTATCAAGGCAATTTTAAAGATGCAATTGATTACTACAAAAGATCTTTAAATCTTAATAAGAAAATAGATCAAGATGGCAAGTATAATGCCGTTGCTATCGATTATGCCAATATTGCTGAAGCTTATATTGAACTTGAAGATTATGAGCAAGCTCGTGTTTATCTTGATTCTTTTAAAAGTATTAAACAAGAAAAGGTCGAAAATGATATAAGAGTCAGTGTCTTTAAATATGAATTGAGACTTGCAAGAGCCCTTCAAATTTCAAATGAACGAATTGAAGATTTAATTGATAAAACACAAAAGGATCAAGATCTTTTTTATCAAAATAGATTTACTAAAGATCTGGAGTTGCTAGTCGATGAAAAACAAAAATCAGAACAATTACTTAAAGAAAAACAACAAACCGAAATTGAAAAGCTCAACTTTAGAAACAAAGTTTTATTTATTGGTTCGATTTTAATAATCGGCTTACTAGGGATCCTCTTTTTTACTTTTAAACAGAAAAGGGATCACGAAATCGCTAATTTGAAAATTCATCAACGCTTATTAAGAGCGCAAATGAATCCGCACTTTATATTTAATGTGTTGAGTAGCATTCAAAATTTAGTGAGAAATGATGCAAAATCTGCTGCTCGATTCATTACTAAATTCTCAAGGTTATTACGTACTGTTTTAGAAAATTCTATGGAAAATTACGTGCCTTTAGAGGATGAAATAATGGTGCTTAAAAACTACTTAGATTTACAAAAATTGAGGTTTCCAGAGCTTTTTGATTATCAATTACTACTTTATGAAGGTATTGATGATAGTACGATCAAAATACCTCCTATGTTGATCCAGCCATTTGTAGAAAATGCAATCGAGCACGGATTTAAAGGAATAGAGTCGCGTGGATGGATTGAAATTCAATTGTCTAATAACTCTTCTAAATTAGGTAAGGTGCTGCTTTGTAAGATTATGGATAACGGAACTGGTTATGCCATCAAGAAAGATTCATCTAAGAAATCAGCTTCAGTAAAGTTGATTTCTAACTTTATTAAAAAAGCTACAGGTAGCGAGCTTTCCATTAGTTTTCTCGATCAAGAAAATAGTACAGGAACCGTTGTTGAATTTCAAATACCGACCAACTAATTATGGCATATACACTTATAACAATAGACGACGAAAAATACATCCGTGATTTTTTAATAGAACAGATTAGAGCAGAGTTTAATGAAGAAATTAAGGTAGTAGGTGAGGCGACATCCATCAAAGAAGGATTAGCATTAATTAAGTCAACTCAACCTGATATTGTTCTACTAGATATAGAACTAGAAGACGGTTTTAGTTTTGAGTTATTAGATCAATTAGATGACATCAACTTTGAACTCATCTTTATAACTGGTTTTGACGATAAAGCGATAAAAGCGATTAAGCTTGGTGCTTTAGATTACCTATTGAAACCCATTGATGAAGAGGAACTAGAAGAAGCTTTAAATAAAGCGCTAACTAATATCAAATCAAAAGCAAAATCTGATTCTACAATGATGGCTGGTGTTGCTTCTAACTTTTATAAGACAGAACAAAAAGAACATATTGTTTTAAAAACCTCTGACACCATACATTTAGTGAAGTTAGATAAGTTGATGTATTGTAAATCTGAGGGCAATTACACTACATTTTATCTTAATGGTCAATCTTCTGTATTGATTTCTAAACCACTTAAATATGCGGTAGAACTTCTGCCTGAACTCAATTTTGTACGTTGTCAGCAATCCTATATTATAAATACAAATTACGTAACCAAGTTTTTAAAATCAGGAACCATAATTCTTCAAGATAAAATTGAAATTCCAGTTTCTGGAAGAAATAAAGATGCTATTTTAAAACTAGTGATGTCAAAAATGAATTGAGTTCCTGCAAATTTGAAAGTGTTTCTTGTGTATTTGAAAACAAAAGTTTCTTGAAGGAAATAGGTTTTATTTTAGTTATCATATTAAAAATTGTTATGAAAAAGAAATTTTACTTACCGCTTATAGCATTGTTATTTATTTTCTCCTGTGAAACGGATGAAATAAAAGAAATTGATAACAAGGCGTCTCTTGAAGATAACGTTTCAAAAAGAGGAGCAAATAATGGAATCTTATTGAATTATCAAGACCATAAAGAAATGTTAGCTAGGAATTCTTTTATTGTTGGAGAACTAATGAGATTAGATAGTAACGATAAAAACTATGTATTTAGCTCTCTAAACAGCTCAACAAACTCTGTTTTAATGAGTGATTTGTTTACAGGTCAAAATTCTAGTATGTTTTTAAGACACTATAAGTACCTTGCACAATATGCAATTATAAATTATGAAGGATGTAGAGATATTTTTGAGACAGTTACAACTCCAGACAGTCAACCATGGCCTCCTAGACAGACTCCTGTTCCCTATCCTGCACCAGAAACAGATAGTGCTCAAACTTCTCCAATGGTTTTATCTTTAATCAATAATTTAATATTTAACAATACTGAAATTGTAATTCAAGCCTCTCCAAATCCAGAGGATATATATACAGTCGGCCATCCATTAAATGCTAATTCTTCTAATTTAGGAACCTTTATTTATGACACGCCAACAATTTATATTCCTAGGGGCAAACGTTCACAGCGCTGCGCAGTTTACTCAGAAGAAGTTATTGTAGACAATAGTACGGTAGATAATAATCGTGCAATTGTATTATCTAGACCTAACTTATCCAATGGAAATCCATATTCCTATGTCAACTTTGACGTAAATACATTTCTATCTAATTTAGGAAATACTAACCTTTCCAAATTGTAAATAATTCATTTTGTAATTTATCTAATGCATTACAAATTATTTAATTAGACTCAGTGGTTTTACCACTGGGTCTTTTTTTAGTACCATTACTTTATTTTAGGTAACAGTGTCATTGTCTTGACTACAAAACGTACTTTTTTTGTTTGTCTAGAATATTGACACTTCATTTTTTTGAAAACAAAATTACCAAATATGAAAGCAACACTGGTTAATTTGAATATGCTCAAACCGGTCCTTGCTTAACCTATAAGTTTGTCCTGTAGTTAAGTAATTATCTACCGCGGTAACCGAAAAGCGAATGAGTAGGAAATTTGAAATATTTTATTATGTATTTAAAAAACACTTTTTTAATGACCCTATTCCTTTTTATAGGAGTGACTTCAATAACATACGGTCAATGCACAAATTGTGATGATCCACTAAACGATATCACTCATGATGGAAATGGAACATTCACTGCCGCAAGTGCTCAGGCTTACTATTGGACAATTGAAAATTGTAATGCCACAGCTTCAATAGATGGCGCCAATACTTCTCGAAGCATCAATGTGACTTCAACCGTAGGTAGTGTAAATGTGAGACTTACTCGTTTTATTAATGGAGAGTGTATTCAATCATGTGAGACTTTCACAGTTATACCTGTAGACACCTGTGGAATAGAAGTTGGACCAGCAAAGGATTTGAATTTGCTAACAGATATAAATTTAGTTTTTGTGGCACCTTTGGATTTGGCCCCAGGCTGGAGTGTAACCAACATTTCGATTCAGTTAACTTTTCAAGACGGCACTGTTTTAAATGTTTCAGGATATTTAAATTCTGAGGGGAATCCACAAACTGATCTAATTCCAGTAGATTGTGAAAATGGAGTGATTCAATCTGTAATAACTGTTACAGGAACTAACGGAACACAAACATGTAGTGATACTACAACCCACAGATTTAAAGGAGGTCCAGTATGCGGTACAGATGGTTATGACTTTGAGGAGATAGAATTTAAGACGTATCCAAATCCTACCAATTCTATAATCAAGTTTTCAGGATTTGAAAAAGGCAAAAATTATAAACTCACAATAGCTAATTCTTCAGGAAAAGTGGTGTTTCACGGAGATGATCTTACCAAGGAAATTGACTTAAGTAGAGAGATAGATGGCATTTATTTTTATACCATTACCGATGATCAAGGCAATAAAAATACTGGAAAGGTTATTAAAAGATAGTCTTACCTAGTTGTATAGAAAGAGCAGTTTGTCTAGAAAGAAAAGCTGCTCTTTTGTTTTTATCTCGCTTTCGCGAAAGCGTGAATCTAATCAAAACAATACTCTTACCTCTCCATCTTCCGATTGCGCATTCCATCCATTAAATGAATAGTT
>NZ_MAAX01000145.1 GCF_002162835.1 Nonlabens dokdonensis | reverse complement strand
TCAGGATGATCTTGATTTCATCTTCTGAAAGTCGATCCTTAATGGTTTCGATTAAGTTCTTGTTGTAAGTACTTTGATAGGCCTTAGCCACTTGCGAGACCTGAACTTTATCCTTTAATTTTCTAAACACGGCATATACTGCATCTTCGTCATCTCCACCTTCGTACCACGCGCCCCAGGACTTATGAATCTGTTTTGCAAAACTGGTGGCGCTGCTCTCACTCATTGCAATCACTTGACCATTTACATTCTGCAAAACTTTTGTGAGATAGTAAATGTCAAAAGCATTTTCTGCATCGAGATTATTTGCCGTGGTAGCCAGTTGTTTCTTTATGTGAGTCAATAGTTTGCTTGTTTTTAGATCGCGTTTGCGCTGGCGTATGGATAGAAATGAGCTTCCAACAATGAGAATTCCCATAGCACCGCCACTTACTTTATAGATAAGCTGTCTGTTCATTTCCCTAATAGTTTAGTAGCGCGTCCAGCTGGCGTGAGCATCGCTAGATCTGTGATGTCTGCATCTTTTGCAGAGTTGCGTAAAACCACCACGATAAGAATGAGTGTGATGGTAAGAATGACCGGAACACCTATGGCTAAAATCTTCGTAAGGCTCTTGCCCAAACCAAAAATATTACCGCCTATTTCAGAAATATCTGCAATGGATCTGGTTGCCATATTGCTTACATCCAGCTCGTTCTTAAGCAACCATTTATTGAATGACGGACTTGTAGTACATAGCGCAGATCCATTGGTTTTCCAAGTGACCAACCACAGCATTTTGGCATTATCCTGTCCCACTTCCTTCTTCAATTTGGTATAATAGCTCGTCCAGAAGTCACAAGGGTCGTCGGCTTCTGGAATGAGAAAGGATGTGTTTTTTATGGTTACTTGCTGTGCCATTTAATTGCCTAAAAGTTGATTGGCTTGTTTTTCAATTTGGTTCTGTTTGAGATCTTTCTCTTTGAGGAAAGCCACTAAGCGTTGTTTTAATTTTGCTTCTCTGGCACTTGCAACTCTCTTATCGTGATTGATGTATAGCTGTCGTCCCATCCAGAATCCTATGCCCAATGTGATGATGGTTCTCATTTTAAAATCCTTGATAAATATTACACTTGGGAATTTCCAGTTCTTCTAGCCATTCCTTGACGCTAAAACCAGGTTTATCACTATCCTGTTTTGTGGCAATCTCATTAAAACCCACGATGATGATTTCTGGAAACCTAATAGTATAAAATCGTATCACGGCTTCTAGTGTGGCGGTTTGTTCTTCGGTACGTGTGTCTTTCCACCACGCTTCTTTGAGTGTTCTGCCACCTACATAAGCAAGGTTTTTCACATTGCCAGTAATACCATATCTGCCTTGTGAGATGCCCCAAAGATCTACTTCTGTCGGACTGTCTTCAGGGATAATGGTTTCTAAAATGCCATTCTGCAAGACGAGGTAGTCAAATCCAGGACGGTTCCAGCCAAAGCCACCATTACGCTTGTCGTTGGTATGTTTTTCGATAATTGTTTTTGCATCAAGATCTAAGGCTTCGCTGGTATCGGTACTGTGTATAACTAAAAAATCTACGTCTTTCATTTTATTGAATTTTGAGTGATGGAATTATTGAGTTTTCTAAAACCAAGTAATCGGTAAACTGGATATGCTTTGATGTTTACTTGATTGTTCTGGTTGCCACCCAGACAGTAGATGCATTTCTTGTCTTCAGAATAGCCGATAAAGAATGCCACGTGACCTTTCCAACTGTTCTTCTTACTACGCCAAAAAACCACAATATCTCCTATGGCTGGTTGCTTTGTTTCTGTTCCTACTTTCAGCCAAGAACGTGCTGTGAGTTGATTGCTCATTTCCTTTCCACATTCTAGGGCAACCCAGTTTGTAAAAGCAGAGCACCAAGCGGTTTCATCGGTCGTGACCCACGTATGACCTATCTTTTCAAAATAATCCAATATTACAGGATTATGTTTTTGACCAACCAGTTCCGTGACTCCGTATTGGCTCAAAGCCGTGTTGATGATTGAATTCATAAAATGGATTTGAATGGATTTTTAGGAACTCGTTTGGGGACGCCTTTACTCATTTGCACCCCATAGGCAAGCGACGCCTTTTCTGGAAGTAGATTGTACATTTCCAGCTTTTTGTAATACAGAATGAATGTGATGGTCTGCAATGCACCAATCTTAAAACACCAACTATTCTGCCCATCGAGCATAGAGCCATCCACATCAAATACTTCAGACACATTCTGAAAACTCTGCGCACTTTGATAATTACCAAGAGAAAGCGTTTTACATATTTCTTTACCGGCAATACTTTTTTGCAATAGTTGAAGCGCGTTAACACGACGTTCTCCAGATGCCACAATTTTGAGATGCTTCAACATTCCAGGACTAAACTTGAAATCTTCACGTTCTTCGTGGTATTCATCATTGATGGTTACCGTTGGACTTTTGGATACATTAAATATGGTTAGAAGATTGAGCTGTGTAGTGACTTTAGCAATTTTAGACGTTGAATCATTATCCACTAGTCGAAACTGGTCTTGTATATCCCAAGGTGTTTCCGTTTGTGCCTGTGTTTCGGCATTGATACGTGTAGTATTTTTAGAGACTATATTTTTGATTACAAGCTCATTTGTTTCGTCATCAAAGCGTATCTCCGTAGGTCGTTTTCCAGTCCTGTTGGCATTTACCACTTTGTGATTTAGACCGATGTGATACATCGTATTATTTACCGAACCTATTACATACACTATTCCGTAGAAATAGCCAGGATTGGTATTCACGGCTAGAGCAACTGGCGAAACGGTTCCAGGCATCGCATTCTCCGTTAATGGAATTGTGGCAATTACAGTCCCATCACGGGCAACCACCGATACAGAATCTGAAAGCTGATTAGCCACATACAACAAATCATTCGCAGGATTGAGTACCACTTGTTGTGGATGCGTGCCTACTAAAACATCTATTTTTTCGGCGTTCTCAATAAATAAAGGATCTGTGATCGGCTTTTCACTATTGCCACCCCAAAGACAAACATTTCTGATATCCGTTGTATGATTTTTGACTGTAATCGGCATCACATCAAACTCATCGTGCAGGTGTTTTTGATACTTTTTAAAACCTTCCTTTTGTTTTTGATCTTTGATAAGATTACGCTTTCGCGAAAGCGGTCTCTTACTTGAACCACAATCAGAAATTTCCATAACACCTTCATCGGTGGCATAGAAAACAGCGTCTGTTGAAGGGTCGCAATTCTTCTTTTTCGTTTCTGGGAAAGCAACGTGCATCACGCCAGATCGTGTACCCCATTTTTTGAGATCGGTTCTATATTTTGCAGAATTGTCGTTCATATAAGCATCTTCTTTAGAATGGATTGTTCTCTTAATTACCGCAGGATCTTCGCAACTTTCACAGGCGAAAGTTTCTGTGCTTTTGGGCGTTAATTTTATGGTTGCGCCCATTGTAAATAGTGCCATTGTGATAAGAAATAGTTTATGCATTTGCTCTGTAATTTTCTATAAAGGCTACCACGTCCTTAGTGCGTTGTACCTGTGATGCGCCAACGTGATGTGGGTTATTGCCAAAAACCTTGGTCACAGCATAAATGGCTTCAATCGTCGGGAATCCGTAGTCCAGATATTTTTTAATACCACAGAGATCTGCTGTTTTTTGACTTCTAGTATTAAGGAACCAATGGCATCCTTCGTGGGCAAGAATTGCCACGCGGATAGGAATGGTATAGCCAATGAATAAGCGCTGTGAGATCTGTACACGTGGCATCTTGCGATGTGTGCGCGCCGGTGTGATTAATTCCTTTCCAAAAGCATCTGTTATCGTAGGTAAGTATTGAAATAGAAACTCGTGGTTTTTGGAATCGTAAAAGCCTGTAGGCGTGTGTCCCGCTTTTTGGGCAAAGTCTATGGCAAAATCCATAAAGCGATGTTGCTCGGTAGTTGCCCAGACTTCGGCAGGTTTCATTTTTTCTACCTTGAAGTAGCTCATATCAAACTGATAGTCTTCTCCAGAAACTTTGTCAAACAGCTCCATTTCCAGTACTTCTGGCGTTACGGGAAGCGAGATCACAAATTCTCGTTTCTCATCGCCTTCATAGAACTGCGCTTTTCTCCTGAAATAATACGTATTAGGATATCGCGGATCGTACACGCGTATGCCCAACTGCACTGGCATTTTGGACTTGATACCCAGTCGTATTTTGAAACGCTCTTTATTTGATGGAATCGGGATAATCATTGGCTATACAGTTGCTTGTTCTTTCTATTCTTAATAACCACTAATCCCACAACGCCAACTACGACCACGCCACCTAGAACAAAAACTATGGTGGGAATACCTTTCTTTTCTTCTTCAGGAACATCTGCCGTACCGATTGAAAAATCAAAATCTGATGCAGGTTCATTAGCACCGCCAAATCCTGTGGGAGGTGTTGGTTTTGTAATCGTATCGATAGCAGCACCTATAGCCGTTGCTCCGCCCATATCCTGAACGGCGTTACCCAGTTTAGAAAAGAAGGCTTTGCTTTTAGCGCGTCGTGCAATGCGCTTCGGTGCGCTGCGTCTTGCCGCTCTTCGCGCTTTTCGTTTGGCACGACGCGCACGACGTTTCTTTTTGTTGCCAAAGAAATCGTCATAATTATCGTCTAGAATGTATTCTGTTTCTCCTGTAATCATACGTTATAGTACTTCCAGAACACGCAAGGTGCTTCCGTTGGGTTCGTAGTTTATTTTGTGGTAACTTTTACCTACAAATGGATAGCTTTTGGCTTCGCCTGGAAGAAGGGAAACGCCATTTACTTGAGCCGTTTTTTCTCCTATATTCTTGACAGACCCATACAGAAATCCTTCCTGGAAACTTCCATCGTCAGATACTTCACTTTCCTTTATTTGCGCCAGTATGTCCATTGCTTTTCTTTTTGATTTGAATGTATTTATAGATGCCAAAACCTACAGCGCCAGTAACTCCGACGATAGCAATGATCTTAACCACCTTCGCTGTTTTACCGTCCGACTTCATTGCCTTTTCTGCTGCTGCTTTCTCCACTGTTGCAGGAACTTGAAGGCTTGCTATTTGCGCTTTTGTAACCTTTTGATCTTTACTGATAGGCTTGCCCTTTTTTATCAAGGTGGGCTTGAATATAGGTTTGCTAGGTAGCTTGGTTTTTATAGGTGTTCCTTTGGGAATTAAGATGCTTACTGGGACTTTAGATGGCAGCTTTTTACGAACTACTTTCTTTTTCCTAATAGGTCTTGGTCTTCCTTTTACAATAGGTGGTCGTCGCAAGATTTTCCGTCTAGGTGCGATTTTGATACGTCTATTTGGGGCACGTCTTGCGATTCTTCTTGCCTTTCTGCGCTGTCTACGTATTTTCCTGCGACCACGTCTAAAGTTGTCGTAATCTCCATCGTCGTACACGTCATAATCTGTTAATCCGAATGTGTTTGTCATAGCTGTTGTGGCATTTGCGCACGTTGACCGCCATACGGCATCGGTGGCTGTTTGGACTTCATTAATATCGCTGCACCTATGCCCAGAACCACCACACCGCCGCCTATCATCAGCATCATATTGGTTTTCTTTTTTGCTTCGGCTTCCTTGCGTTTTTGTTCTTCTCGACGGCGTTCTTCTGCCTGTCGTCGCTCTTCATCACGGCGGCGTTGTTCTTCACGCATCTGTTGCATACGGCGCTCCATATCTCTTTTGGCCGCAGCTGCCTGAGCTGCCGCTGCGGCTGCTGCATTAGTATTGCCACCAGAACTACGGCGTTTTTTCTTTTTGAAGAGACCGCCCAGGATTCCCACGGCACCTTTGGCCACGGCTCCCCAAAACTCGTCCTCGCGACCTGCAAGTCTGGATATGAGTTCTGCAAGCGCTTTCGCGAAAGCGGAATTATCATCCTTCATCAGTTCTACAGTCTCATTAATGAGTGCCTTGTGTGATGGCCTGTCACGGAAAGTGATCCCATAGACACGCAAGAGCTGTTGCAGTTCTAAGGGATAGTGCAGGATCAGGTATGAGATATCATCTATCGCCTGATTGTATTTCAATTGTTTGGTTTTATTTGCCATTTTTTAAGTCAAATTTTATGCTCGCACCTACCAGAACACCTGCGATAAATACGACGCCAAAAAGCAACATCTCATCTTTTGTGATATGGATGCCTTTGGGTTTCTCGGCAGCTACTTCTGGTTTGGATTCTGGTTTGCTTTCCTTGCGTTTGCGCAGTTCGTTCCAGACCATTTGAACTTCCTGTGCTAGGTTTTTGTCTTCCAGATCTTCATTGGATCGCTTTACGATGTCCTGATAATACTTCTCTAGGGCTTTATCATCATAGGAATTGAACTGATCCAGAAAACTGTCTTCATCTCCAGAACCTGCATAGTTGGAATGACCGCAGGATTTACAATAGTTTTCCGCTTTCGTACTTCGGCTACGCTCAGTATGAACTACAGCGTTTTCACCACAGGCAGCACATTTGGAATTTTCAACAGTATTTACCTGAAGTATCGCTGCCTTGTCTGGATGAATTTCTAAAAGATCCTTGATGACCTTTCTCCCTTTGTTCTTTACAAGTTCTTTGACCGCCTGGGACAGATGTTGCTGGTTATCAATTTTTTCAAAACCGTAATCAAACAAGATGTCATTTGCGGCATCTGTGTTATGAAAGACGATATAGTCTATCCTGTTCTGTGCGAGATTTTTGGGGTTATTGTTGCGTTTCATAGGGTGTCGTTAAAAAAGAACAGCCAGAGCTAGGTTTGGGGGAAACCGTGACTCTGGCTGTCTCAATTAGGGAAAGAGTCAAGACTCAAGTCGGAGCTCCAACTATCGTCTCTTACGTCTTACAAGGCGTGACTTAGACCGTCTCGCCACCGGTTTTCTGACATATCGACGACGGCTTACAGGTCTCCTGCGAGAACGTCTCACTCTACGTCTGGGACGCCCTAATGGTCTGGGTTTTCTACGACTGCGTATCAGGTCCAGTTGTGGAAGTCCAGTCGTACGTGGTGCACGAGAGAGTTCTGCAACGTTCTGACCTTTAAGCAAGTTGCCCAGATTTGCTCTTGCTTTAATGGTAAATGTGAATACGGCTGTAACGCCATCCTCTACCATAATCTGTAGGGAATCCTGTCCCGTCACGTCCATCTCGAAGTTGTCATCGTCAATGAGCGTTTGGGTAAAGTTTTGTGGCGAAGTCGCATTACGCGGTTGATACACTCTGGTCGTTTTTGAACCTGAAGCTGTTCTACGCTCCACGCGCAGTACATTATCAAACTGTAGCGGATTGCTCACAGAGTACTTCATTCCCGATATTTTAAAAGGGTTTGCCTTACTCTCTTCACGTACTTCCTTGTGACTGGATTCTTCTATCTCTACGGTCACACCATTAGGCTGTGCTGCCTCACGGTTACCGCCAAAAACATTTGCCTCTGCCGCTGCGCCAGATTTGTTTGTGATCACTACCGTTAGGGTACGGTCGTTAGGATCAATCTTGCCTACTGTGGCTGCGGTGTAATCGTCATAATCATCTTCGTACTCAACTTCATCTGCATAATCATCATAGTCGTCGTACTCGTCTTCAAACTCATCATCATAACCATCTTCTAGGCCTTCAAAGCCTGTATCGAAGTCGTCCTCATCGTCATAATCATCATAGTCTTCTTCGTGGTCGTAATCGTCGTATTGGTTTTCTGCGTCTTCTTCGTAGCGCATTAACTCGTCGTTATAATCTTTCATTTGTCTGGGATTTGTCCATTGCAACAATGGAGTTTTTCATCTCAAGAATATGTTGTCCCTTATGGCGCATCTCTAAATGCTATGCCTTTTTTGTAGGGATAGCCGCAGTCTTCTTGTTTTTTTCTGCGAGCTTTTTTGCCTTCATCTTTTGAACCATAGGTGCTACCAGTAAGGTTCCTATTGCGATGCCGGCGATTCCTGCTCCTACGCAATACATTATAGGTTGCCAGGCGATGTCATTTTTCTGTGCCATTTTGGGTTGTTTTTGTAAAACTGTTTGTAATAATGGGCAGGTCTCTAAACCTTGTGAGCACAAAGATGAAGGGAAGAAGAAGGTTTACCGTGGTAGGGTTTGGGACTTTGGGACGGAGATAGAGATGCTGGAGCTATAGAACGAGCTATAAATAAAGAAACTGATAAAGGAATAGATATTGCTATATATGTCAAGTAAATAGATGTAAAAACTTGACATTATAAAGAATTAAACTATCTTTGTAATGCTTAAACTATGAATATAACAGCATACATAAAAGATAAGATAGCTCGTATAGATGCAGGAGATGCATTTACATACGATGATCTGGCTATACCTCAAGGTGAGTTTACAGCTGCTTCTAAGTCTTTAAGTAGACTAGTTACTGCTGGTACTATAAAGAGATATAGAAAAGGTGTTTATTATAAGCCTAAACAAACAGACTTTGGCGAATTAAGACCTAGTGATACAGAACTGCTCAATATCTATCTTTTTGAAGATAACAAACAGGTGGCCTACATTACTGGAGTGCGATTGTACAATCAATTCAGGCTGACCACTCAGGTTCCTAACGTAGTGAGAATTGCTAGTTCTTCAAAACAAGTACGTGGTAAGGTAGGAAACACAATGGTACGACCTGCAAAGAGCTATGTTACCGTTTCTAAAAAGAACATTCCATTACTACAGGTGCTCGATGTTGCAAAAGACTTTAAAAATATTCCTGATGGCGATAGCTCTCAGATTCTTTCATTTCTCAAAAATAGAATAGCTCAATTTTCTGCAAAAGATCTGGAACGTTTTACCGCTTTCGCAAAAGCGTACCCACCTAAAGTTGCTGCCTTAATAGGTGCCATCTACGAGTTTATGGGATTAGAAAAACAGAGCAACGCATTACGTGAGAACATCAATGCCTTAAGTACCTACACCTTTGGGATTTCCAAGGATATATTACCCACCATAAACAACTGGAACATCGCTTAATGAAATTACACGAATATCAAGAACCCTTCAGAAATGCGATACGTGCTGCCGCAGATCATTTCGGCATTGCCGAAATATTTATTGAAAAAGATTACTGGGTCACTTTTGCGCTCAAGCAAATATTTACAAATCCTGCATCAAAGGATATTACTGTGTTTAAAGGTGGAACGTCTTTATCAAAATGTCATAAGATCATTGAGCGCTTTTCGGAAGATATAGATCTCGTCATCATCACTACCGAAGAAGAAGGAAGTAACGCCATCAAGAAGAAACTTAAGCTTGTCACAGAAGCTGTGGCAGAACCTTTGACTTATGTTCCTGGACATTTGATCGAGAACAAAAAGGGGAAGATTAGAAAACTGGTGTACAGTTATGATAAAAGCGGAATGGATGGAGCCTTTGGCCACGTGCGTGACGAGATTGTGGTTGAAGTCTCAAGCTATGGCAGCCCGCATCCCAGCAGTATGGTTGAAATACACTCGATGATTACCGATTTAATTGCCAGTACCGGAAATGTGGATCTGATAACCAAATACGAGCTCGAACCTTTTAAAGTAGTTGCGCTAGATATTGAGCGTACCTTTTGTGAGAAAGTGATAAGTCTGGTGCGATTTTCTTATACTGATAATCCTTTGAAAGACTTGGCAGATAAAGTTAGGCACACCTATGATTTGCACCAACTATTAAAGTTAGAGCGAATACAAGATTTTCTTGCAAGTGAAGACTTTTCTGCAATGCTTAATCAAGTAGGTAAGGATGATGACAAAGCGATTCCTAATGATAAGGAATGGCTCGCACAACACCCAAGCAAAGCACTCATATTTGACGATCTTGAAGACGTTTGGAGCAAAATAAAATCAACCTACAACAGCTCTTTCAAAGAATTACTTACTGGCGAGTTACCTGACGATGAGGAAGTCTTGAAATCTCTTAAAGCTATTAAGGATCGTGTGGGAGAAATTGAATGGGAGATGTCATAAGTAACAACAAACTCAATATCTATTATCTATTAACTTAATATCAATATGAACCCATTAGATCAATTTAAAAATATAAATGCAAGCCAAAAAGCAATAGAAGCAGCGATGGGTAGTATTGCGAAATTAGATTGGGTAAATGAAATGACTAAACGCATTCAGTATCCTACAAATATTGCAGCATTTGGTGGTGCTTTAGATATCCTTAAATCAATGCACCAACATCCTGGAATTGAATCGATGAATTCTATTTCTAAAGTGACATCTGGAATCGTACCGCTATTAGATTGGTATAAAGACAATCCACTTAAAAATCAGATGGATGGCATTATAACCAATCACGCCTTGCTCAATCAGCGCTTGTCATCTTTATCATCTTTATCATCAATGTATGCTGAAAATTATGTGAAGCCATTGAATGCTATAGAAGTTGCACTGAGAGGTATTTCTACAGATTTTTTGAAGAATATATCATTTGATGATCTTGATAAAGCTGAAGAGGAATATGATCTTGTTGAGGAGGCTACCGAAGCAATAGTGACTCAAGCAGAATCGCTACAAACTTTCTCAGATAAGTATGTGACTCAGGAAAGTTTTGAAAAATTTCAGAGACAGTTATTTGATGAATTGCAACTGATAAGTTCAAAGTCTAAATCTGAAAAAGCTAAAGCCTTTATTTTTCAAATAATGCAAATCATTTCATTTGTTGTGATGATTTTTTCATTATACAGCGATTCCCATAAAATGACAAACAAAGAGCTTTCTGAAATCATAGACGATAAATTTAAATCGCATCAAGAGCACACTAATATAAAGTTAGATAGCATTTTAAGTCAAATCACGAAACAAAGGCTTGCAACTACTGACGTAAATCTGAGAGTGAACAATAAGAAAAGAGCTGCAATAAAGGGTATCGTTAAAAAGGGACAGTTGATAAGCGTTATTGAGACTCGACATAAGTACTTATTAATCTATTATATTGATCAAGAAACTGGTGAGCCTAAATCCGGTTTTGTTTTCAAAAAATACTTTGAAAAGATTGATTAAAATCACATAGGCCCAACCATCCCATCTTCGTGATACCGTAACTTATCTGAAATCAATTTCACAATTGCATCATTCTTTGTTTTGTAGATGTTGTTGCCGTCAAAATCTTCTTCATTCAGTAACATTTTCACTTTACGGCTTTCTTCCTGGTCGATAAATTTTTTACAGGCACGTATAAAGGCTGCACGGCTACAACCACGTATGCGTTGCTCTCGCATATTGATATAGACAAAGAAACTTTTCTGGATCTTGTATTCTTGCTCTGTGATCTTACCCATTGCAAAAGCATTAGAACACAACTCGTATTGTTCATCTACAATGAGCTGACCGATACGAACCATTTGATATTTTGGAATGCGTTCTCGATAGCGAGTTACATCATCTACCTGATGGTGCAAACGCAACCACGTACAGTTTTGCCATTCTGATGTAGTGATTTTCGCTACGGACTGATGCGTGAGCACAATGTC
>NZ_MAAX01000042.1 GCF_002162835.1 Nonlabens dokdonensis | reverse complement strand
ATTCTTTATAGATATTTGTAACAACATTTTGTTTTAGATGTTCGTAAAATTTATAATCACCAACATTACCTGTTAAATAAACAGAAGAAAGTTGTAACAAAAATACCGCTGAAAAAATAACGGCAATTATCCATTTAAAGAAGTCGTTTTTAATCAAAGTCAAAATTGCCAAGCTTAAAAGAAATAAAGCTAGTAATTGTAAATATGCCATGAATAAATAATTGATTTTGGTAAATATATCAAATTGTAATTATTCTATTACTCATTATCACGGCTAATAATCTCTTCCAAAACCTCAGCAATTTTGCGGTCATTCGATAATCGTGGCAACTTATTCTGGCCTCCTAATTTTCCTATAGTTTTCATGTATTCTTTAAAACCATTTTCAGGAACTGATGTAATTTTTAATGGCTGTAGAATTTTACCAGTTATTAAATCATCATAATAAGAGTTTTGTTTTCTCATTTGAAGATCAAGTGAAGCTTCAAGTTTTTTTAAGTCGATATTAGTCTCACCAAATTCTACAAACCATTCATGATAAGGCAATGCTCCTTCTTGTGGACTCAATTGTGGCGCTACGGTAAATTCATTAATAACAATGCTTAATTCTCCAGAAGCGGTTTTCATAGCTTCTTCTACCTCTTTACCTATAACATGCTCTCCACTAGCGCTTATGTAATGTTTAATACGGCCAGTAACCACAACACGATAAGGTGCTGTACTTGTAAATGCAATAGTATCACCTATGTTGTATGCCCATAAACCAGCTGTGGTAGAAAGAATAAGTACATAATTGACACCTATTTCTACCTCGCCTATGGTTAATCTTGGTGGGTTTTTATCATAAAACTGATCTGCCGGAATAAACTCGTAAAAGATGCCGGCATCAAGAAGGAGTAACATTCCTTTCTCATTTTGTTTATCCTGATAGGCAAAAAAACCTTCACTAGCTGGAAAAAGCTCGATACTATCTACTTTACGTCCTATTAATTGGTCAAATTTTGCTCGATACGGTTCAAAATTCACACCGCCGTAAATGAAGAGGTTAAAGTCTGGAAATACATCGCCTACTTTTTTACCAGTACGTTGTACAATACGTTCAAAATACATTTGCACCCAACTAGGAATACCAGAAATCACGCTCATTTGCTCGGGAAGCGTTTCATCTATGACAGCTTCTACTTTAGTTTCCCAATCGTCTATACAATTAGTTTTCATAGAAGGCAGCCTATTCTTCTGAAGGTAATTAGGTACATAATGAGCCACGATACCACTCAAACGCCCTAACTGAATCCCATTTTTAGTCTCCATTTCTGGACTTCCCTGAAGGAAAATCATTTTTCCATCGACAAATTTTGAATTTCCCGTCTCATGGATATAACTTAATATAGCATTGCGGGCGGCTTTTACATGCTCTGGCATGGATTCCTTTGTGATAGGAATGTATTTTGCACCACTAGTTGTTCCAGATGTTTTAGCAAAGTAAAGCGGTTTTCCAGGCCATAAAATATCTTCTTCTCCTGCCACTACTCGATCTACAAAAGGTCGCAAATCCTCATAATCACGTACTGGAACTTGATCAATAAAGTCTTGATGGGTTTTAATGCTGGAAAATGAGTGCGCTTTCGCGAAAGCGGTATTACCAGCAGTCTTCAATAATTGTTTAAAAACTTTATCCTGTGAGCCTACTGGGTCAGATGCCCATTTTTTAGTTTTCTTATCAATAATGGCTGCAAAAATCTTTGCGGCAATCGATTTTAATGACATTTATTCAAAGTTGATAAAGTTAGTAGGGTCTAATGGATAGCCATCACTCCAAATTTCAAAATGCAAATGCGGTCCAGTGGTAAGTTCTCCTGTATTACCTACACTTGCAATTACCTCACCGGCAAGAACTTGATCGTTTTGTTCTTTATTGAGACTACCAGCATGCTTGTAAACCGTTATAAGGCCGTAAGCATGCTCAATTAAAATAGTATAACCAGTATCTGCACTCCAGCTGGCAAACACCACAGTACCATCTGCAGCGGCTTTTATAGGAGTTCCTGAAGCTGCGACCACGTCTACTGCATAATGTTTGAGTTCTGTATCATAATTACCAGAAATAGTTCCCTTTACTGGTGGGAAGAAAACAAAGTTGGTTTTTGCTTTTGCTCCGGCGATGACACTGTAACGATCTGCTTGGGCGACTTCTTCTCTTAAAAGACTATCTTCTTTAATAGGACTGAGGTCTTTCACCTCAACTGTTGTTTCTACTTTGGCGATGCTGTCTATTCTGGCATACTCTTCTGCAGTGATATCTCCATTGAGTAGCATTTTTACACGACCGTAAAACTCGTCATTTGTTGCCACGAGTTGCTTCAAAGAATCGGTTTCTTTAGAAAGTTCTAATGCTATTTTTTTAGTCGTCACGTCTGCATAACCTGGAATATATTCTCTAATAGGAGTAAATGCTATGAGAACTGTAGTAAGACCTATAAGAAGAACCGCACTTATAATGGTAACAATGAAAACGTTTAACCTGTTCAATTTGAGACTGAAGCGTTCTTCAAAAGTATCATCATTAAGCACTACCATGCGGTAATGGTGCGTCCATTTATTCTTTTGGATCTTTTTTTTCTTTTTTGCCATGTTTATCTAACGTGTAACAAATATAAATAGTTTTTAAGGGAATAAAGTATGTGGTATGTGGTATGTGGTATGTGGTATGTGGTATGTGGTATGTGGTATGTGGTATGTGGTATGTGGTATGTGGTATGTGGTATGTGGTAAAATAATTTTTTTGAGTTGGAAAGACAGCTCGTTTTTTAAATTTTCTTTTAAAAGTGGAATTTTTAAAGATTAACAGCCTTAATACTTCTTGTTCTATGGCTTATTGTATCTTTGTAAACTATTAAAATTGAAATCATGATAGCAAATTTCTTTTTGGCAATGCCAGGCTTATGGAGTATCATACTTATTGTAGTAGTGATTCTTCTCATTTTCGGAGGTAAGAAAATACCAGAATTGATGCGCGGCCTAGGTGGCGGAATCAAAGAATTTAAAGAGGCCTCAAAAGATGAAAACGATAAAAAAGAAGATACTAACAATATAGAAAGTTAGTTGTCAAATTAAAGTTTATAAAAAACGGCATCATTTTATCAATGATGCCGTTTTTTTATAAGGTTATTTTTGAAAGAAAATATTACTCCTTTTGCGGCTCTATAAACTTTAAACTTTTTAAGATCGCTTCTATTTCAAAAAGGTAATTGCGTTGTGCACTACTAGGTGCACTTACATAACCTTCTATGATCATCCAGTTGTCTTTTTCTTTATTGTAAATCGCATAATTGACAAATGGTCCAGCTGCAAACATATCTTTAATTTCCCAAGTTCCTTTAGTCTCAAAAGCAAACCTGCCATCTATTTGGCTTTCATTTAAGAAAGGAGAATAAGCTGGCTCGGTCTGGAATGGACCACCATCAGTAAGGATCTTTATGGCTCCTATAGAATCACGCACCTTAACGATGTCCAATACAGTACTGTCACTACGTTTAATGCGGTTGCGATCTACTTCATAAAACATCAAGTCCATTGTCCCTTCTTTGATAGGACGTCTCAACCAGAAGAAATTATTATCTATCTCTCCGTTATAAGTGGCATAACGGTAAGCGCGTGGAATTATGATATCAAAACCAAAACGCTCTTTGAGTCGGTCTGTATTTAACGCGACCTTGTCCATTAGGAATTGCTTGCGTTCTATCTCGCCCTTATTAAAAATGGAAACCATATCATCAGCATTTTCTGTAATGACATTGCTGATCTCTTTATTGTTTTTCCCACGAACGATAATTCCTATTTGTGGATTTGCAAACAGGTCTTTCTTGATGCGTACACCACTACTATCTGCTTTTTGAACAAATAAGTAATTACGCGACTTTCTCAACATACCTTTAAAAGCTGCAGGTTTTACATGATTAAGAGTAAACATAGGTTCTTCTCTCACGATGCCATCGAGAGGTCGTGCAAATTCTTTTCTTATGGTATCTCCTAAAGCGCCATTCCAGTCGTCATTTTCTATGATTACAAGAATATCGTTTAATTTACCTGCGCTATCTTGTACTACTACTGCCCTATCATCGCAGCTTATCAACACAAAACAAACGGCAAGGATTAAGTATATTTTATTCATTTTACTTTAGTTTTAAAGTTGTCCCAGCTTTTAAGTTTTGGGATTTAGAAGGATTTAATTTACGTATGCTTGCAATAGATATGCCATATTTATTGGCAATCTTCCACAAGCTGTCACCACTTTTCACTTTGTAAGTATTAGGTGTTTTAGTCGATTTTGAGCTGGAGTTCGTAATCGGATTTCTTGAATGAATATACAGCTTCTGACCGATGCTTAAATTATTACTTCTAAGACTGTTCCAGCGTTTGATTTGACTGACGCGCACACCATAACGATTTGCTATTTTACCTAAGTAATCGCCGCTTTTCACTCGATATACGATTCTGCTTTCTGCTTTGAGGAGCTCTGGAATTGGTTTTTCTTTCTTTTCAAATTCCGCTTTCGCGAAAGCGTAGACATCATCCTCATTACTCACAAATTTTGCAGCATCTCTTATGGGCAATCGCAAACTGTAGTTTCTGCCTTTTACCACTGGAATAATATCCAGTTTATACGACGGATTATGAAATTGCACGACCTCGAGATCTTGATCTGTAAATTGTGCTACATGCTCTAAAGAAATAGTTCTTTTTACCCTAATCGTATCTGTCGCAATACTTTTATAAACAGTTTGTTGCGGCTGGAAACCATGCTCTGGCGCATATTTAAATAAATACATCATCGCTTGAAAAGCTGGAACGTAACCAGCAGTTTCTCTAGGTAAATAAGGTCTTATGTTCCAATAGTTTTTATAGCCACCACTACGCCGTATCGCTTTATTTACATTTCCTGGACCAGAATTATAAGCCGCAAGAACCAGATCCCAATCTCCATAAATGTTGTACAAACTGCGCATAAATTTACAAGCTGCCTGTGTAGATTTTATAGGATCCATACGCTCATCTACATAAGAATTGACCTCAAGATTATAATTGCGACCTGTGGTAAACATAAATTGCCACAATCCTGTCGCTCCTACTCTACTCTTGATACGAGGATCGAGAGCACTTTCCACAACAGCTAGATATTTCATCTCTAGTGGGATATCATATTGATCTAGGTAAGGTTCAAACATGGGAAAATAATAATCGCTAAGCGTCATTAAACGTTCCATGTAAACACGTTGATAACTCAATTTCTTATTGATCAACTTTTCTAAAATAGGGTTATAATCAATCTGAAAAGGTGTGGTCTCATTGATAATAGCAAGTCTTGCCTTGAGCGTATCTGTAGGAAGCGTTTGATTTACAGTCTCACTATAATCCATTTGTACGATCTCATCGTACATATAATCATATAAATCGTTATTATACAACTCATTAAGCAACTTCTCATCAAAGTCATCTACCTCCGGATATATTTTTAAAGGTGTTCCTGAAACTGTAGTATCTACCGCTATTTCTTGCACAGGAATTTCTACAGAAAGGATGGTCTCTGTTTCTAAAGAATCTTTTTGAGCTTGCTGTCTTTTATACTCTTCATACGTGACTACTTTACCTTGCGTTTTTATAGAATCTTGCTCGACCACTTGTGCTGTAGTAGGCAGTGTGTAAATAGGAATAAGGAAAAATAGGAGGTATTTATACATAGTATATCTTACTAATTCATAGAGCCAGATGCACTAGATTTAAATATCCAGCTAGCATCTGATTCTAAAAAATTTAATTATAACAGGTATTTAAGTGTAATTTAAATGCTTATTTATTCATCGCAGCAATACCAGGAAGCGTTCTTCCTTCTAGCATCTCTAGCATTGCGCCGCCACCAGTAGAAACATAACTCACTTGATCTTCAAAACCAAATTGCTTTACCGCAGCCACGCTATCGCCGCCACCTACTAACGAGAACGCACCGTTTTTTGTTGCCATAGCAATAGAGTTTCCTAAGGCAATCGTTCCTTTAGAAAACGGCTCCATTTCAAAAACACCAGCTGGACCGTTCCATAAAATAGTTTTAGCATTTTGCAGCACCGCATGGAAATTTTCTCTAGATTTTTCACCTATGTCCAGTCCCATCCAGCCGTCTGGAATATCGTCAATGGCAGCCTCGTCTTTATTTGCTAATTCAGAAAAATCGCTTGCCGTTACTACATCCACTGGTAAATGAATAGTTGTTTTCGTCTCTTTTGCCTTTTCAAGGATTTCTAGAGCCAGTTTTTGTTTATCATCTTCAACCAGAGAATCTCCTATTTTACCACCTTGAGCTTTGATAAAAGTGTATGCCATCCCACCAGCAATGATCAAATCATCTACTTTGCTGAGAATATTTTCTATCACTGTAATTTTTGAAGAAACTTTTGCGCCTCCTAAAATTGCTACAAGAGGTCTTTCTGGAGTTTCCATCACTTTATCAAGACTTTCAATCTCTCTATTCATGAGCATTCCGAAGCATTTTTCTTCAAAATATTGAGCAATTACGGCAGTACTGGCGTGTTCTCTATGTGCAGTACCGAAGGCATCATTAATATATACGTCAGCTAGTTTTGATAACGCTTTCGCGAAAGCGGCATCTCCAGCAGTCTCCTCTTTATAATATCTTAAGTTCTCTAGTAATAAGACTTCACCGCTTTCTAGAGCTGCCGCAGCATTTTCAGCCATTGCTCCTATACAATCTTCTACAAATTTTACTTGAACACCTAGAATATCACTTGCTTTTGCACAAACATGCTTTAATGAAAATTCTTCTTCACTATTTTTAGGCCTGCCTAGGTGCGACATCAGTATTACAGAACCACCTTGTTCTAACACATGAATAATGGTGTCTTTGGCAGCTTGAATCCTGGTCGCATCAGTGACATTATAGTCATCGTCTAGCGGTACGTTAAAATCTACTCGTATTAAGGCTTTTTTGTTCTCAAAATTGATTTGCTCTATAGTCATTCTTTGAATTTCAAATGGTTTAAAAACAAATATAATGGATACGTTATGATATTGTGGTTAACGCGTTAGAAAACTAATTTTTATTCTAAATAGTGTCTACTATAGAAATTTCAAGAGCTTGATAGTTGCGCTTATATTTGCATTATGCAATATCAAGATGTTTTAGGATTAGATCACATTAAAAAGCACCTACAATCTACGGTAGAAAATAGTCGTATTGCTCATGCGCAATTGTTTGTAGGTCCTACGGGAAGTGGTGTTTTACCACTGGCTGTGGCTTATGCTAGAAATATTCTTTGTCGTGATAACTCTAGTAGTTGTCATGCACAATTAAACAACCTGGCGCATCCTGATTTACATTTCTCCTTTCCTATGCCTGCCAGTGTAGGAAGTAGCAGTAGTAAAGCGACATCTGATATTTTTCTAGCAGAGTGGCGCGAGTTTGTAAAGACGAATAGCTACGGTAGCTTGCCAGACTGGTATAAAGCCATCGATATCGAGAAAAAAAATGCTGAAATACGTGTTGCTGAGGCGCAGCTTATCATGAAAAAGCTAAGTCTCAAGTCTTATGAAGGTGGTTATAAAGTGCTCATCGTTTGGGGAGCAGATAAAATGAATACTGAAGCGGCTAATAAATTATTGAAGCTTATTGAAGAGCCACCAGCAAATACTATCATTTTATTAGTAGCAGAGTCTGATGATCGCATTATCAACACGATTAAATCCAGGTGCCAAATCATTAATGTACCTAAATTAAATGCCGCGGTCATCGCCCAGGGATTACAAAAACACCTACAATTAACTGAAAGTCAAAGCTCTATAATAGCTAGGCAAGCTGATGGAGATTACCGGAAAGCAGTTCAATTCTCTCAAAATAGTGCTGAAGATTTACAATTTGAAGAATGGTTTGTGCAATGGGTACGTACTGCTTTTGTTGCTAAAACTAAGATAACTGCCATAAGTGATTTAATGAATTGGGCAAATACTATTGCTGCAGTAAATAGAGAAACTCAAATTCGCTTTTTAAATTATTGCATAGAATTCTTTAGACAAGCAATGCTTAAAAACTACAAAGCAGAAAGCGCCGTTTATTTATCACCACAAAGTGGTTTTGATTTAAGCAAATTTGCCCCTTTTGTAGATGGTAACCGTATGCTTGAAGTACAAAAGCAGCTTCAGGATGCCATTTATCATATAGAACGTAATGCAAATGGTAAAATAGTTCTTACTGATTTGAGTATAGGGATGACTCGTATCTTACATTCTAAGTAAGATTTTTATTGAAAGCCCAGCGAGTCAAATAATGAATAAAACAATCACTTTGTCATTTTACTAAAGGGTAGAATTAATTCCATTCTTAAGGAAAATAGCCATTAGTAAAATTTAAATTTACAAAAATGCTCCTATCCCATTCTACCATAATACTGTTGTCAGCTTTTCTTTGTATAACTTATTTGTTTTCTGCGTTTGAAAAAATTAAGGACTGGAATGAAACGACTAAGTATTACAACAAAATGTTCAAAGGAAGGCTTTCTAGAAAATTAGTTCTTGTTTCTATTTATGTAATAATTGTTGTAGAACTATCTTCGATCCTACTATTTCTATACGGTAACTTTTCTCTTATCAACTCAGAGAGTAAAATAGTGTTACAATATGCATTTGTAACATCGGCAATTTTATTGCTTGTTCTTTTATGCGGTTTGCGAATTGCAAAAGATTATCAAGGAGCTGCACAAATAGGAATTTACTTTTTGATTAGCATTTTTGGACTTTATTTGATGGAATTATAAAAACTTATAGTTTCTAAAATTTCTATCATTTACATCTATTAAAAACGGATCAAAATAAAGCGATTTAAGCCGCTTTTATGTTTATCGCTACACACATTATAGTTTGAAATGAAACAGATGTACAAAACGTATTAAAAACGTTTTTTCAATACATAAGTGATGGAACTAGGTTCATTTGTGATGATAGCTTTCAAATTAGAAAACAAACCAATGAATATTCCAGAAAGAAATGGGAAAGTTGATTTTTTATATTTAGATGATAAAATGGAAACATATAAACTATCAAACCACATCGGTTGCATTTTTATAATATCAAATTCTTTATCAAAAATACTTTTTACGGCTTTTTTGTTGAAGTGAAATAAATGTCGCGGCACATCATAACCTGCCCAATAACTTCCGTAATATTTAGCATCAAAAGATTCGTAATTAGGTAAAGCAAGAATTAAAACACCATTTGGTTTTAACAATTGTAGAATCTTTTCCTTTTGTTTTTCAACATCTGGTACGTGTTCTAAAACATGATACATAGAAATAAGTTGAAAACTATTAGCATCTACGTCATCTAAGCTTGCGTATAAATCAACTCCTTTATTTTTAGCAACAGCTCTTGCTTTCTCGCTAGGTTCAAAACCAGTTACGTTTAATTGAGCTTCCTTTAGCGCCAGAACTAAATCTCCTACTCCAGCACCGATGTCTAAAACAGATCCTTTTTGAGCAAATTTCTTAATTAAGGAAGTTTTAGATTTGAGATTGAAGCCTTTTGCAAAATTATAGCAGCGAGCAAAAAAGGAGTCCTGACTATCATCATGAGATAAGTAATCTTCGCTCTCATAATAACGATCTAAATTTTCAGGTTGCGGAATAGTTTTTATTAACTCTGTTTCTGGATCTATATAAAGATCAAACTTTTCTTGCGTGAGAAAGTGATCTTTAAGTTCTAGAAAATGTTTAGGAAACTTCAAATTCATAAATTGTTTCACGTGAAACTATCGACCCATGTGAACTAACAAAACTGAAATATCACTAGGTGACACACCAGAAATACGACTTGCTTGAGAAACGGTTACCGGTTGTACTTTGGTAAGTTTCTCTCTTGCTTCATAAGAAAGTGACTTGATGCTTTTAAAATCATAGTTAGCTGGAATCTTAACATTCTCTAATCGGTGTAACTTATCGGCATTGTTTTTTTCCTTGTCGATATAACCAGCATATTTAACGTGTACTTCAACTTGTTCTAAAATGTCATCATTTAAATCATTCTCTTCTAAGTATTCTTTTACTTGAGAAATAGTTTTAATATCATCAAGAGTAATTTGAGGTCTTGAAAATACCTTAAATAACTTATCATTTTGAGTTACTTTTTTACTTCCTTTTGATTCCAAAAGCGGATTCATCTCATTAAAATCATAACTAGTGTCACGTAAAAACTGAACCATTTTTTCAGACTCATTTTGTTTACGCTCTACTCTTTTCAAAGCTTCATCAGTTACGATACCCAAATCAACAGCACGAGGCGTTAGACGCAAATCGGCATTATCTTGTCTTAATAAGGTTCTATATTCAGCCCTTGACGTGAACATTCTATAAGGTTCTTCTGTTCCTTTTGTAATCAAATCGTCCACAAGAACTCCTATGTAAGCTTCATCTCTTTTCAAGATAAAAGATTCTTCTTCTCTAATTTTCCTAACCGCATTAATACCAGCCATCATTCCTTGAGAGGCTGCTTCTTCATATCCTGTTGTACCATTAATTTGACCAGCAAAGTAAAGATTATCAACCAGCTTAGTTTCTAAAGTATGTTTTAACTGCGTAGGCGGGAAGTAATCGTACTCGATTGCATAACCAGGTCTGAAAAACTTTACGTTCTCAAATCCTGCAACCGATTTTAATGCTTTAAACTGAACATCTTCAGGAAGCGAAGTACTAAATCCATTTACATAGACCTCACAAGTTTGCCATCCTTCTGGTTCTACAAAAATTTGATGCCTGTCTTTATCTGCAAAACGGTCTATCTTATCTTCAATACTCGGACAATATCTTGGACCTATAGATTGAATTCTACCATTAAACATAGGAGAGCGATCAAATCCTTCACGAAGCAAATTATGTACTTCTGGACTTGTATAAGTCATGTGACAATCTCTCTGATTGGTCAAATTTGTAGTAAGGTTACTATAGCTAAATTTAGAAGTATTTACATCACCAGGTTGCGGAATCATCTTAGAATAATCTAATGATCTACCATCCACTCTTGGAGGAGTTCCTGTCTTCATTCTTCCTGACTCAAAACCTAAGTCCACCAATTGTCCAGTAATTCCAGTTGAAGCTCTTTCTCCAGCACGTCCACCACCAAAGTTTTTGTCACCGATATGAATCAAGCCATTTAAGAAGGTTCCATTAGTTAACACGACAGCTTTAGCACGTATTTCAATACCTAAAGATGACTTAACACCTACAACTTTTCCACCTTCTACAATTAAACCTACCACCATCTCTTGATAGAAATCTAATAAAGGAATAGCTTCTAACTGCATACGCCATTCTTCAGAAAAGCGCATGCGATCATTTTGGGTTCGTGGCGACCACATTGCAGGACCTTTGGAGAGATTCAACATTTTAAATTGAATAGCACTCTTATCAGAAACGATTCCACTAAGTCCACCTAAAGCATCAATCTCGC
>NZ_MAAX01000210.1:51493-65982 GCF_002162835.1 Nonlabens dokdonensis | reverse complement strand
TTGAAGCAATGAAGGTAGTGGGTTCTCGCTTTCGCGAAAGCGAAATAATAACAACAAACAATTCCATTCACTTACATTTTAAAAAAGAATCTATCTTTAATAACAATGTCATCGTAGATACTTTTCAAGACCATAGAATGGCCATGGCTTTTGCACCACTCGTGATGAAAACTAGTATGATTGTCAAGGATGCCATGGTGGTTACTAAGAGTTATAAAACCTACTATGAAGACCTTAAAAAGGTAAATGTAAGCATTACAGAAATTTAACGCCTGATTTACTTGACAAGGCCTATGCGCAAATTGTATATTTGCAACTTATCTTAAATATCAATTAATGAAGTTATCACAATTTGGTTACGATCTACCGGAAGATCGCATCGCTCAACATCCAGCAGAAAATAGAGATGAATCGAAGCTGATGGTTTTGCATAGAAAAACTGGTGAAATTGAGCATAAAATGTTCAAAGACGTGATTGATTATTTTAATGAAGATGATGTTTTTGTTTTTAACGACACTAAGGTTTTTCCAGCGAGATTATATGGTAATAAAGAAAAAACTGGTGCGAGAATAGAGGTATTTCTTCTTAGAGAATTAAACCCAGATACAAAGTTGTGGGATGTATTAGTAGATCCGGCAAGAAAAATAAGAATAGGGAATAAATTATACTTTGGTGATGATGAAAGTCTAGTCGCTGAGGTGATTGATAACACTACTTCAAGAGGTCGTACATTGAGATTTCTTTATGACGGGAGTTATGAAGAATTTAGACAAGCACTTAAGGATTTAGGAGAAACACCTTTACCTAAAGAGCTTAATAGAGAAGTAGAGCCAGAAGACGAAGAGCGTTATCAAACTATTTTTGCCGAAAATGAAGGTGCTGTTGCAGCGCCAGTTGCAGGACTTCACTTCTCAAAGCACTTACTTAAACGACTTGAGATAAAAGGCGTTAATATGACAGCCGTTACTATGCACATAGGCTTAGGAACATTTGCCCCAGTTGAGGTAGAAGATCTATCTAAGCATAAAATGGATAGTGAGCAAGCTTTTATCAATCAGGAGACTTGTGATATGGTAAATAAGGCTATAGATGCAAAAAGAAATGTTTGTGCAGTAGGAACTACTACCATGCGCACACTTGAAAGTGCAGTAAGTAGTAATGGTCACTTAAACACCTTTGATGAGTGGACTAACAAATTTATTTTCCCACCATACGACTTTACTATTGCAAATAGTATGATTACAAATTTTCATCATCCTAAATCTACTTTAATGATGCAAGCAGCTGCTTTTGCAGGTTATGATTTGTTAAAAGAAGCTTATGAAGTCGCTCTTAAGGAAGACTACAGATTTAGCACTTATGGTGACGCTATGTTGATTATTGACTAATTATACATATTGTTATTCCGCTTTCGCGAAAGCAAAATATATCAAATCCCTACGACTGTAAAGTTGTAGGGATTTTTATTTAATTCAAAGGCGATCAAGGTGCAGTCATTGCTAGTCATCCCATCGTCTGATATTAGTGATATGATTTTAAGGATTACATATTTAGTTCTTTTCAGAATGCTTTTAAGATGTCAACAAATATCACTCTATTAAATAAAGAGGCTAGATAACCTTTACTTTTGAAACTCTCAAAGCAATTTTTTCCTGTTTAAGAATTCAAAAACTTAAATTTGCAAAACTTTTAAACTATAGACATGTCTAAACTTATCGCCCCATCAGTTCTCGCAGCAGATTTTGCTAACCTACAAAGAGACGTAGAAATGATCAATAACTCAGACGCTGACTGGTTTCATATCGATATCATGGATGGTGTTTTTGTGCCTAACATTTCTTTTGGGATGCCAGTTTTAAGAGATATTGTGAAACATGCCACTAAAACGATAGACTGTCACCTTATGATAGTAGATCCAGATCGTTATGTAAAAACCTTTGCAGACTTAGGTTGCGATATCCTTACGGTTCATTATGAAGCCTGCACTCATTTGCATAGAACATTACAGCTTATAAAATCACATGGTATGAAAGCTGGTGTAGCGCTTAATCCACATACGAGCGTGCATTTACTAGCAGATACTATTCAAGACATAGACATGGTTTGTTTAATGAGTGTGAATCCAGGTTTTGGAGGTCAAAGCTTTATTGAAAACACTTACGATAAAGTAAAGAATCTTAAAACTATTATAGATTCAAAAGATGCTGATACACTTATAGAAATAGATGGTGGAGTGACAGATAAAAATGCAAAACAACTAGTTGATGCCGGAGCAGATGTGCTAGTGGCTGGTAGTTTTGTTTTTAAATCAGAAGACCCTACTGCTACGGTTGCCAGCTTGAGACAGATGGTAAATTAATGAACTTACTTTAATGTGACTCAGTCATTATTCTTAAGTTTATTTAAGTTAGAATATGCCTGTTTTGTTTAATATTTCTGGCACTTTCTTAATGATTATTTAACCTTATTTCATAGTCGTAAAACATTATAATAGAAGTACTTTTGCACGCTCAAAACAACCGTTGCAATGGGAGATTTAGGAATTTTAGAATTTTTTACAGCCTTTGATTTCAAAGAGGCATTTACTGCGGGAATGATATTGTTTGCAGTAATCGATATTATAGGAAGTATTCCTATTATAGTTGATTTACGTCGCAAAGTAGGTCATGTACAAAGTGAAAAGGCATCTATTGTTGCCGGATTGCTCATGATTGTTTTCATGTTTGTAGGGGAAAGTATGTTAGGCCTTATTGGGATAGATGTAAATTCTTTTGCTGTTGCTGGAGCGTTCATTATTTTCTTCATTGCTCTAGAAATGATTTTAGGAATTCAGTTATATAAGGACGACGCGCCAGAGACAGCTGCGATTATCCCTATTGCTTTTCCACTTATTGCTGGCGCAGGTACGCTTACCTCTGTTTTGTCGCTGAGATCTGAGTACTCAGCCATTAATATTATTGTTGCGATAATTGTAAACATAGGATTTGTCTACGTGGTGCTTAAAAATTCTGGAAAGATTGAAAAAATAATAGGTAAACAAGGAATTAACGTGGTTAGGAAAATCTTTGGTGTTATCTTGCTAGCTATAGCTGTAAAGCTTTTTACAGCAAATATTAAAGAACTTTTCTAGTTATGAAATACGTATTTTATTTAATAATTGTTTTGGCTGTAGCGAGCATTGTTTTTAATGCTTTAAAACTCGATTTTGATCATCTTTTTCAGGGCGATAGTCAGATAGCAATCATAAGTATAATAGCTGCAATTTGCGTAATAGTTTTAATGAGCATTATGTTAGTCTCGAAGAAAATTGCAGAGAAAGTAGAAGATCGATAAATTTAATAAGGTGATAGATTAAGATCCTAGTAATCAACATTAATGTTAATTCACTTGGGAATTGCTTAACTCTAATAATTTCTCTATCATCTCATCACTTTGATTAAGTAGTTTTACTTTAAGTTCTGTAGTAAATAATTGCTCTGCAAGAGAAGATTTTATAATTAAAGCAATTTCTTCTCTGTAACCAGGTAATTTTATACTGGTGTTATACAGCTGGGCATATTCAATGAATTCTTTCATCATTTCTTCAGTAACCTCGTAAGAATTTAGAAATTCTTCTTGAGGCATATCTCTCATGAATTTCCCGTGGTCTTGAAGGTATCGATTTACAAATTGGTCTGCAAAACCTGTCCTACCAAAGTAATTTAATGTCTGTAAAATATAACCATCTGGGCTAGGGACAAATACATCAGGAATAATACCGCCGCCACCATAAACTATTTTGCCGCCTGGCGTTATACGTTTCAAGGAATCATTTACCTGGATATTATCTTCACTTTGTAGTTCTCCATTACTGTATCTATCAATGTATTCTTTAAAATAATCTTCATTACCATTCTCGTAAGGTCGTTGTATACTTCTACCAGTAGGAGTATAATAACGAGCGATAGTTAATCTTACAGCACTTCCATCACCTAGCTTAATTTCTTGTTGTACTAGGCCTTTACCAAAGCTTCTACGGCCTATTATGGTTCCTTTGTCGTTGTCTTGAAGTGCACCAGCCACAACTTCACTCGCACTTGCACTATTTTCATTTATAAGAATATAGACATCGCTGTCTTCATAAGAACCACGATCTGTGGCATAGCTGTCTTTGCGTTTATCATTTCTGTCCTTTTGAAAAAGTATAAGTTGATCTTCCTTAAGAAATTCATCGGCAATTTCTACCGCAGCGCTTAAAACGCCACCAGGATTATCTCTTAAATCTAATGCTATTTGAGTGGCTCCGGCTCTTTTTAATTCCTTAATGGCCTTTTTAAATTCATCTTCTGTAGACTCTGCAAAACGATTAATTTTTATATATCCCAACTTGTTAGTTAACATGTAGCTGGCATCTATACTTTTAATGGCCACATTGCCTCTTACTACAGGGATATTGATCACCTCTTCATCTCCTGGTCTTAATATTCCTAAAACAATTTTAGAACCTTCTTCTCCTTTAAGCACATTAGTAGAGATAGCATTCTCGCCAAAAAGTGGTTTTCCATCTGCATAAAGTATTTTATCGCCACCTTTAATTCCCGCTTTATAACTGGGGCCGTCTTCTATTGCTCGCAATACAGATATGGAATCTTGGTTGACAAAGAAACGTATCCCTATGCCTACAAAATCGCCACGCATATTATTATCGACATCTTCCAGCTCACTACTAGGTATGTAAACAGAATGTGGATCGAGATTTTGCATGATCTCATTAACAGTAACATCTACTATGCTATCTGTATTAACCTGATCAACATATCGTTGATCTATGAGATCTATGAGTCTATTAAGTTTACGCTTTTTTAAACTGCTAGAAGTGGCTATGTAATCATTACCTATACTGTTTTCATTAAGTACGCTGCCCAGCCATATCCCTATGGCAAATATGATCCCTAAAAATAATGGGTAGTATAAATAACTTTTCTTCATTAATTGACTTCTTCTATTTGTTCAATAATAACTCCGGCTTTTTCTAGAAATTGCAGGCCGCTATCATCTTTATAGCCTTCCATGTAGACAACACGTTTTATACCACTTTGATGAATAAGTTTACTACAGTCTTTACATGGTGACATGGTAATGTACAATGTGGCATCCTTACAGCTTTGGGTAGAGCCTGCAACTTTTAGGATGGCATTAGCTTCAGCATGTAATACGTACCACTTAGTATAGCCTTCCTCATCTTCGCAAAAATTTTCAAAACCGCTAGGAGTACCGTTGTAGCCATCGCTTATAATCATGCGATCTCTAACTATGAGTGCGCCCACTTGCCTTCTTTTACAGTGTGATAATTTGCCCCATTCTGTTGCCATTCTCAAATAGGCGACATCGTATCTATGTTGTTTGTCTTTTTTCAATTTTGATTAACCATTTAATAAGCAAGCTAGTAAATTAAGTCGGTTGTGTTCTACAAGCTTTCTTTTTTATGTAGTTATTTATGTTCCGCTTTCGCGAAAGCGAGACTACAATTCTATTCTAAAAAATCCATCGTACGATTAATAAAGGTATAACCATACCTAGAACGATAGATGATATTATCTGAACCCATTCTTTTTTATTAAATCGGAATAAGCCAGTGAAAATAAAGTTGAGTATGAGCACTACGAGTATTACTAATAGTTGTCCTAACTCGATTCCTAATGCAAATTCAAGAAGCATGAGTAACTTACTCTCAGCACCAGCAGCCAGCATCTTGAAACCATTTGCAAAACCAAATCCATGAACTAAGCCAAAGAATAATGCCACTATTAAGGTAATCCAGTTGTTGTGATCTCTATGTCTATTTCCTGCTGTAAAGATATTGTAAAGAGCTGCAATGGCTATAGTTACTACAATTAAGAATTCTATATAATTACTGTTAAACGACACTTTTCCATAAATAACGAGCAAGAGTGATAAAATATGGCCTACGGTGAATGCAAGACTCAGACCTATGAGTTTTTTCCAACTGTTAAATAGAAAAGGAACCGCTATAAGAATAAAAAATAAAATGTGGTCGTAAGCACCTACATTAAAATTCATAACATGATGAAAACCTTCACTCACGTATAATATAAAATCATCCATTTATCACTAAAAATTAGGGGTTAGTCAAAAATAAGGCATAGATCTAGAGAAAGGAAATAGTTTATAGGATTAAAGAAGATAAGTTGATACTTAAAGAGCAGCTCTGTGGTTTTAAGTTGAAGTATATTATCTAATTAGTAATAGGTAGCCCCATTTATTTTGGATATTTTTGTTTATCGATAAAATGTGCATTTCATATTTATGAGTAAAAGGGTTTTTATAGTATTACTTTTTATTTTCAGCGTTTTGAAGTCTGTCTATTCTCAAGGCCAGACACAGGAGCAATTTTATATAGAAATGGACTCTCTGTTAGATCTTTCTTACGAGCTAGAAACAAATGGAGCATTTAAAGATTCTTATGATCTCAATGTGAAAGCTTTGAAAAAAGCGTTAGATAAAAAGGATCACTATTATACAGCTGTGACCTATGGGTATTTAGGGTATGATTTTCTACGACAAGGAGATACTATTGAGGCTTTAAGTAATTTTAAAAGGGCTCAACGATATGCACTGTTGCAGGACGATCCTATATTGCTAGCTGATGCTCAAGGAAATCTAGCGAGTATTTATTCTTCAGATTCTACAAAAAGAGAATTAGAGGAGTCTTATACAAAAATGGCAATTGCTACATATAAGAAATATAGAGACACTACTGGGTTACAATTTATTTACCATAATTATGCTCATTCATTAGAAGAAAGAAAAGATTTTGATGAGCTGAAGTTATATATTGATTTACTTAATGGACCTCAATTTAAAGATCAAACTTCTGCTGTTTATCGAGCTTCTATTGATAATCTAACAGCACGATATTATCTAGCGTTGAACGACTATAATACTGCAGACTCTTTACTTCTTAATGTAATACGTTTTTCAAAAGAAAAAAACTTTCCTTTAGAACTGGAAGCTGCTTATGACGCTTATGCAGAAAGTCTTTATAAACAAAAGAAGTATGAACTTGCCTACGCTACGAGGCTTAAATTTGAAGAAGTTCTAGAGCGTAATAGGCGTGAAGATTTTGAAATCTCGTTAGATAGAGTGTCGTTTTCTACTGATATGATTCAGTTCAAAGAAGAATTAAAACGCTCCGAAATTGAGAATGAGTTACAGCAAGAAAAGATTAGAAATAAAACAGCTTTAATTTATGCATTAACTGCTCTCACTTTAGCTATACTTCTAGGTTTGTATTTTACCATACAACTATCCAGAAAAAGGAAACAGCTTAACAATGCGCTAAAAGAAAAAAATAAACTCTATTTAAAAGAAAAAAATAGAGCTGAGAAGCTAGCACTCGCCAAAAGTGATTTTTTTAGTACGGTAAGTCATGAATTGAGAACCCCATTGTACGGAGTTATAGGGTTAACAAATATCTTAATGGAGAACAACAAAAATGAGGCTATCAAAGAGGATATAAAATCATTAAAATTCTCTGCTGATTATTTGCTTGCCTTAGTTAATGACGTTTTACAAGTTAACAAGATAGATTCTAATAAACATGAGGATGAGTCTGTTGATTTTGATTTATCTGAGCTTATCAATAAAATTGTTTCTTCTTTTGAGTACATGAGACGTCAAAATAAAAACCTGATCAAAATTCAAGTGGCTAATGACGTTCCTAAACGTATTCATGGCAATGCAGTGCGTTTATCTCAAATTTTAATGAACTTAATAGGGAATGCTGCAAAATTTACAGAAAACGGTATTATAATTATTGAGGTTACGGTCAAGAAAATAACCAGCAATAATGTGCTATTGCATTTTTCTATTAGAGACAACGGGCAAGGAATAGCAGCTAGTAAAATAGAGCAAATATTTGAAGAATTTAAACAAGGCGATTCTCATAGTTATAATTATCAAGGGACAGGATTAGGTTTGCCCATTGTTAAGCGCTTGTTAGATCTTTCTGGTTCTCATATTGTTCTTGAAACCAAAGAAGGAAAGGGATCTATCTTTTCATTTGACTTGAAATACGACCTTGCTCAACAATTAGAGGATAAGAAAACCACTCAAAAGAATCATTACTTATTAGAAACAGGTATTCTTAAAGACAAGAAAATCCTTATCGCAGAAGATAACCGTATCAATCAAATGGTTACTAAAAAGATTCTAGAAAAAGATGGTGTAATTTGTACCGTAGTAGAAAATGGACAGGAAGCTATAGAAGAGGTTACTAATAGCTCTTATGATCTAATTTTAATGGATATTAATATGCCCATTTTAAACGGTATAGAAGCAACTCAAGAAATAAGAAAAACCAGCTCTATTCCTATACTTGCGCTTACTGCAGTTGAAATAGAAGAAATCAGACAGAGTATTCTAGATGCTGGTATGAATGATTTTATCGTAAAGCCGTATGATGTATCTAGGTTCAAACAGCTTATAATAAAAAGCATAATAGAGTATCAAAATAAACAAGGTTAAAAAGCTTATCGCCACTGATCACCTTTTAATTGAGTTGCTGCTATAATTACATCCATTCTTGAAATTTGACCTATAAGTTTTCCTTCACTAGTTACAGGGAAACGCCTGTGGCCAGTTTTTAAAAATCGTGCTGCTGCATCAAAGATATCTGCATCTTCATCTATTGTTGCAGGTTGTAAAGACATGTAGTCACTAACAAGCCTGTTCCCTACGGGCATGTTATGGTACCTACTTTCACCTATCACGTGCATTAAATCAGTATCGCTTATTATTCCTACTAGTTGTTTCTTATCGTTTACTACAGGACCGCCAGTAATTCTTTGCTTTAACAAAGTTTCCATGACTTCGGTAATACCTTGGTTAGGAGAGAAGGTAATGAGCTTACGAGTCATAAAATCTTTTACTTGAAATTTTTGAGGTGCGTTAGCAGTGGTCTCACGTTTACCCATAAAATTTTTAATTCCCATAGCGTAGTTGTTTAAAATTGAGGTATTAATATAGTGAAATTTTATGAACTTCTATCATCGTTTTTTTGTAGGAAAGCTATCTAAGTGTTATGTCATTTTTCAATTTTTTCAACTTTCATAAATTGATGTTCATTAGATTTAAAGGTCAGTTTTTAATGGCTTTTATTAATTTTTACAGGATTTTTATTTTGTAAGAATTCACTTTTAAATATTTTAATATTTATAAAGTTATGTTTAATTTTATATCATTATTTGATAGATAAACTTCAATTATTTAGCGATCTGCTTTTGTTTTTTTTAGACATTTTGTTAGGTTTGTTATACCGATAACTGATTAATGAATTCCATTTATACCATATGCTACGTAAGTAAAGTAGCACCTAATTTGTCAGATAAAGACATCCAAGATTTATTCAAATTCACCGCTACTATTAATAATAAGAATAAGATAAGTGGTATACTTTTGCATTCACTAGATAACTTTTTTCAAGTGCTAGAAGGTGATGAAAAATGTCTTAAAGACCTTTATAATAAAATTAAAGAAGATCCTAGGCATTATGAACTTTATGAAGTTTATAATAAGAAGACTATTCATCCCGTTTTCTCCAATTACAAATCAACCTTTGATATTGTAAAAACGGCAACAGATTTAAAATTAGTTCTTGCTTATCTTAATCAAGACATCGCTAATAGCACAAATCGTAAGTTAAAACGACTTCTCACTCCTTTTGATTTACTTGGGGACTTTTAATTCACCTCCAATATAATCGTCCATATTACATCGACAGTTGTTATAGGCCTTTCAAAAAGACAGATTCTTAAGTTGTTCTTTGAGTATAAAGAGGAGTCATATATTTGAGTATAACACCGTTAAACTATACACATGAACTTATCCTATTGGGAATTAAAATCCTGGCTTTCAAACGTTGATTTTACAATCGTAGGCAGCGGTATTGTAGGACTTACCTGTGCATTGCAGTTAAGGGCAAGATATCCAGAATCAAACATTCTATTATTAGAAAAAGGAATACTGCCGCAAGGAGCTAGCACAAAAAACGCAGGTTTTGCGTGTTTTGGAAGTCTCAGTGAATTAATAGACGACTTACAGCATCATACTGAAGAACAAGTTTTGCACCTAGTACGACAACGCATTGAAGGGTTGCGTGTGTTACGTTCTGCCTTAGGAGATAGAGCTATAGATTATCAGCAATTAGGTGGATATGAATTATTCTTGAATAAAGATGAGCAGTTACTAGAAACCTGTATGCATCAATTAGATGCTATTAATTCATTATTACACCCTATTTATAGTGAACCAGTCTTTGAATGGAAGGAAAGATCATTTGGGTTCCAGAACATTAATCAGAAATTTAGTTTTAACAAATTTGAAGGTCAGATAGACACTGGAAAAATGATGTACAACCTTATGAATAGCGTCTTAAAACAAAACATAAAAGTTTTAAATGCCACTACAGTAGAACAACTTGTGGATGCCGGTAATAAAGTGCATGTAAAAACAAACCATTTTGATTTTTTTTCCTCTAAAGTATTTATCGCCACTAATGGGTTTGCATCACAGTTATTAAAGGAGGATGTAAAACCTGCACGGGCACAAGTCTTGATTACAAAACCTATCAAAGATTTAGAAATTAAAGGAACTTTTCATCTCGATAGAGGATTTTATTATTTTAGAAATATTGATAATAGGATATTAATTGGTGGTGGTAGGAATTTAGATGTTGATGGAGAAACTACTACAGATTTTGCACTTTCAGATCCAATACAAGATCGTTTAGAACAGCTTCTTAAAACGACGGTTTTACCTGGCATCTCTTTTGATATTGCCCACCGTTGGACAGGAATCATGGGTGTAGGGTCTAGTAAAAATCCCGTGGTAAAACAAGTAGGTAATAATATATATTGCGGTGTGCGATTAGGTGGCATGGGCGTTGCTATTGGGAGCTCAATTGGTAAAAGATTGGCCCAGCTTTATTGAGTAATATAATCTATTTAATTGGACTATTTATCATGCTATTAACAAGTAGTTCTTCAGTAAAGTAGTAACATTAGTCCATGAAAAAAATAGCAATAATAGGATGTGGTCCTAGAGGTTTACATAGTTTAGAGTGTTTACTGTTATCGCTTTCGCGAAAGCGAGATCAACCACAGATAAATATTTCTATATATGAAAAAGAACCCTATTTAGGTAGCGGTCAAGTATGGAGCCTAGATCAACCAGATTCTAACTGGTTAAACATAGCAGATAGAGCGTTAGCAAATTTAAAAGGTCGAGAAAAAATTGATTTTTCATCTTTTCAAATACCAGCTTTTCCATCATTCATAAGGTGGATGGAAGATGTTTATGATCATTACCTTGATGAAGAAGTAGACGCTTTTCCATCGCGTAATAAGATGGGGCGTTACTTAAATGAAAGGTTTAAGTCTATTGCAGAAGTACTGATCAAGCAAGATATACTAGCTATAAATGTAACTCTAGTCACGCAAGTAAAGTTCTTAAATCATAAATTCTTAGTAACTGATACGTCTGGTCAAGAATGTGAATTTGATGAGTGTTTACTAACCATAGGTCACCAGTCTACAGAGGATGATTCACAAATAGCTTCATGGAAAGTAGATTGTGAGAAAAGCAGTAAAATTCTTTATGATAACCCATATGAAAGTAAGCTAATTCATCAAATAGATCCAGATGTTACGGTAGGTTTAAGAGGTTTTGGTCTAGCGATGATTGATATCATGAGACAACTGACCATAGAAAAAGGAGCAAGGTTCAAAAAAACTCACAATAGTTGGAAACTGAATTATTTGCCTAGTGAAACGTCTATTCAAAAAATAATTCCTTTCTCAATAGACGGATTACCTTTAGTTCCTAAACCACTAGGTAAAAAAGTGGATGTTTTTTTTAAACCATCTGAGTTACAGATGGAAGAGTTTAAAAACAAAATAGGCAATTCTTTGATTGAAGCTTCATCGCTCAATAATATTGAGTTTTTGTTAGATGCATTTGTACCTATTGCAGTAAATAAATTCATAGAACATCCTTTTTCAAAGGTACAAGAAGATCAAGTTACAGTGGAAATAGTAGCAAAGGAGTGGCTTAATGATATGAGTTACGAACACGACTTAATTTTGAATACTAAAATTGATACCAAATCATACATCACTCAAACTATAGAAATGTCTTTAGGTTTAAGTGCGGTAACTTTAGATTATGTTCTAGGTCAGGTCTGGAGGCATTTTCAACCTACGATGTACGATCTATTCTCTCATTGCGATCTTCATGATTTAGTCATGGCTCAAGTCATAGCTTTAGATGAAAGCACAAAGCGTTATTCATATGGGCCGCCGGTAGAGAGTATGATGCAGTTACTTTCTTTAATAGAAAACAATATTATTAATACAGATTTCTTAGCAAATCCTAATATAACCTGCAAAGAAGATTACTGGCTTGTTTCTAAAGGAGAAAATTCGGTACAATGTGCGGTTATGATAAATACAGTTTTAAATCCGCCTCAATTGAGTGAGATCAATAGCGATCTAGTTAAAAGCCTTTTAGAAGATGACTTGCTAGAGCCAGTAACATCAGATTTAGGTATTGCTACAAAAGAAAATGGCACTATTCAATTGTCTCACAAGAATGATGATATTCAACTAGCTGCCTTAGGTCGCAATTGTAAAGGAAGTGTTATGGGTGTAGATGCAATTTTAGAATGTTTCGGTGATAGGATTCATAAATGGAGTAATGATATTGTAAACAGATTATAGCTATTTGTTAAAAATTATGTGAAATTAGTTGCTTTTTATTAGTTAAATTATGAATGTGTTAATGTTTACTTGTTAAACAGTGCTAAAATCTAATTAAGAGCCTTGACTCATTGTTATATTTAAATAAAAACATGAAAAAGTTCTTTAGAGTATTAACCGTCGCACAACTCGCTTTACAGGCTTATAACTATTACATGGAGCACAAGCGTAACAAAGAGGTTAAGGAAATGAATAAAAAGTTAGAAAAAATAACACATTAAAAAAACAATATGGAAACTACCAGAGAAGAAGCAAAGCAACTAGCACACGATGAAACAGTAAATGCACTTAATCAATTGTTAGAAAAGAACTATGATGCTGAGCAAGGCTATAAAAATGCATTACTAGATACAGATAATGATAGATTGAAGACTTATTTTAAACGACAAGCGGCTAGCAGAAGTCAAAATGCAAATGAACTTGATAAGGCGATTAGAGATTTAAATGCTACACCGGTTCAATCAGGAAGCACTGAAGGAGCAATTCATAGAACATGGATGGATTTTAAAACGGCGATCGTAGGAAAGGATGACGAAGCTATTTTAGAAGAATGTATACGTGGTGATAAAGCTGCAGTAAGTGAATACAAAGAAGTATTAGAAAATGAAAATTACTTACATGAAACTAAGGATGTGGTACGTTACCAGCTCAACGGTATTCAAAACACACTAGATACTATAAAGAAGTTAGAAGATATAGTAGATTAATTACTATCATTTTAAACGTGAAAGCTCTAGTTCATTCTAGAGCTTTTTTTATGTACGATAATTGCACATTCTCTTTTGAATCAAAGATCTAAATGATGTTTTTAAAATTGAGAACAAAATAAAAGGAGCAAACAAGCTAAGACTGTGCTCCTTAAATTAATTGTAGTAGTGAGGAAGGGATTCGAACCCTCGAAACGTTTCCGTTTACACGCTTTCCAGGCGTGCGCCTTCGACCGCTCGGCCACCTCACTTTAAATTGAGTTTGCAATAATACGGTAATATTAGCCTTTGACCAATTTTTAATCAGTCAATAGAATCTGTAATCTCACCTCTCAATGAAGTTTCAAAATATTCTTTGAAATCTTCACGAGTTTTGGTATGCTGTAATAGATACATCATTTTAGGCAACGCCGCTTCTGTGGTAATATCCTTTCCAGACACTACACCTATTTTCATGAGTTGGGTACTAGTTTCATATTTACCCATACTTACCGCACCACCTTTACATTGTGTCACATTCACTATCCTAATGTTTTTAAGTAGGGCTTCTTGAAGTAGATGGATAAACCAGCTTTGCGTTAGAGCATTTCCGCTTCCGTAAGTTTCCAGTATAATGCCTTTTAAGCCTTTGATATTACATATAGATTTAACGACCTCTTCGGTAATACCAGGAAATAGTTTAAGAACCACTACTGCATCCACAAAGTCAGGACGGTAGTTCATACGATTGTCTTCTTCTCTGGTGCTTATTTTTGATTCCGCTTTCGCGAAAGCGGTACTATTAACTTGTAACGAAGGATCCACTAACTTGCGTTCCCACAACAGACTGGTATCTATGTTTAAATGTACACCACTAATGGCGAGAGGTGGATAATTAGGAGAACTGAATGCCTCAAAATGCTCTGCATTTATTTTAGTGGTGCGGTTTGCACGGTATAATTGATACTCAAAATAGATGCATACTTC
>NZ_MAAX01000210.1:4600-51473 GCF_002162835.1 Nonlabens dokdonensis | reverse complement strand
TGTTGTTTTGAATGGCAAGTTGCAGGCTCGTTATCAAGTTTTCTTTTGCATCAGTGCGTAAATCTCCTATAGGTAGTTGAGAACCAGTTAGAATAATGGGTTTTGTAAGATTCTCAAACATAAAGCTAAGAGTGCTGCCAGTAAAGGACATGGTATCACTACCGTGCAAAACTACAAAACCGTCATAATCGTCATAATTAGTATATATAACATCTCCTAATTTGCGCCATTCTTCTAAATTCATGTCTGATGAATCTATGGGGTACTCAAATGAGTAAGGTTCAATATGGCAATCGAGCTGTTTTATTTCTGGAATGTGAACTAGCAATTGAGAAAAATCAAAGGCTCTCAGTGCTTTAGTCTCTGGATCTTTCATCATACCGATGGTTCCACCAGTATAAATAAGTAAAATATTAGGCTTCATTTGTTACAGCCAGTTTTTCTTTATTTAACACTGGTCTCGCATACATGTTGAGAAAACTCTCTACAGCCTTATGATCTTCTACATTTACTCGCAATCGTAATCTTCTTTCAAATTGTTGCATGTCATGATCTGAATAATGAGCTTTATACTTACTAGTAGAAGTTAATAAATCATGTGCCACATAATTAGTAGGCCATAATTTATAATTAGTCTGAATTTCATTATCAAGATGCTGTACTACTCGCTGTAAAATTTGATTGGTACTTTGGTTGGCACGTTCGGTAACTTTAAAAGGTTGTGCAGCGTGAATGTGAATATGCTTTTTCTGACCTAGCGCACCTTTAAGGATACTATTAAAATCTTCATTTTCAGATTTAATATATTCCTGTTCGGCTAGTTTAGCAAGCAGTTCAGGTACTTTTAAAATATCAGTAGGATCATATTCATAAGAGATAGAAACTGGGACAATGCGTAAACTATTTAAATAATTTTCTAATCCTCTCTTGCCGGCAGCAAGCGCTATCATCTTGAGAACACCTTGTTCTGTAATGTCGTTACCATCTTTAGTGCGACCTTGTCTCTGGGCGATCCATACACTTCTATTCTCTTCATGAATTAAGAAGTTGATATACTCACTTAACTTTTTACTACTCGTAAGTATCTCGCGTGGACTAGCACCTCTTTTTACTATAAAATTGCGTGTTAACTTGCTCAAAGCATTAACAAATGGTCGTTGCACGAGGTTATCACCTATCGCGCTTGCAGTCCTAATAAGGTTTTTTCTAAATAAGATAACATTGATTAACGACGTGTCTAGAACTATGTCTCTATGATTTGAAATATAGAGGTAGCTCTTTTCTGGATCAAGATTTGAAAATCCGCTTGTGGTGAGTCCTGCACTAGACTCGTCTAGTACACGTTCTACCGTTTTACTTATGACATCGCGTTGAAAATCATTTATTGATTTACATGATAAAACTATTTTCTTTGCCTTTTCATAATCCATTTCTTTAAATGTATATTGAAAAAGCGCTTTTATCATAGGGTGTCGCACAGCACTTTTAAGTGCCACTTGCACCTCTGCGTCATTAAAAAACCTTATGTCATCGTAATTGTTCAAATCTTGCATCTATAAAAACAAATGTAATGATCTCAAATTTATATACCGAAAACTTCACGCGAATTTAAGGTTGTTATATGTGCAATCTCTTTAATGTCTTTATTATATACCGTTGCAAGTTTTTGAGCTACCTCAATTAAATAAGAGCTTTCATTGCGTTTACCACGGTAAGGAACTGGTGCTAGGTAAGGAGCATCTGTTTCTAATACGATTTCAGATAAGGGTATCTTTTCTAGAAATTGATCTATTTTGCCATTTTTAAAAGTTACCACACCACCTATTCCTAATTTCATGTTGAGGTCAACGGCGCGTTTTGCTTGTTCTAAATTTCCAGTAAAACAATGAAAAATACCATGAAGTGATGTGTTTTTATAATCTTCTAGTACTTCAAAGACTTCGTCAAATGCTTCACGACAGTGAATCACTATAGGTAAATTACGATCTAAAGACCATTGTATCTGAGTATGAAATGCTTCTTGCTGCTGTGTTTTAAAATTTTTATCCCAATATAGATCCATTCCTATTTCTCCTACGGCAACGTAGTTCTCTTTATCAAGCATTTGTTTTACATGAGCCAGTTCTTCTAGGTAATTTTCCTTTACATGAGTAGGATGTAGGCCGCACATTAAATGCACTTGTTTAGGATACTTGCTTTTAAGATCCAGCATGGATTGCGTGTAAGTAGAGTCTATAGCTGGTACAAAAAAGCGTTGAACTCCTTTGTCTAGAGCGCGCTGTATCATAGCGTCTTGGTCTTCCTCAAACGCCTCGCTGTATAAATGGGTATGTGTATCTGTAAAAATCATTTTGCAAAAATAAGGCTTGTATATTGTAGGTGCGACAATAGAAGTTATAAGTTATTGTTATACCTATGGCTTGAATTATGATCTTTGTGTTTAAAGAAGTTGTGGGTCTTTAGTCCGCTTTCGCAAAAGCGGAATTATATTTACCCTTTAATCCTATTTTAATGGCGTCGCTCAAAAAATTACTTATTTCTCAAGGCTATATAGCACACAACATAAGAGTTGCTAGCAAAAGCGGCCATATCGTTACCAAGGCGTCTATAAATGGGCACAAAGGTAGATTTATCATTGATACTGGCGCGAGTGCCACGTGTGTTAATCAGGCTATGTATAAAGAATTCCAGCTAGAAACAGAATTTATGGATAGACAAATAGGTACGGCAAGTGGCTCTTTGCGTCCTAGAATTTCTCATAAAAACACATTAGAGTTAGGCGAGTGGAACGATGAAGACGTTACCTTGCTAAGTATGGATATGAGTTACATTAATAACGCCTTAAAAACTGAAGGAATGCGTTCTATTCAAGGGTTGCTAGGAGCAGATTTTTTGATCGCATCAAAAGCTGTGATCGATTATAAGAGTAAGAAGATTTATTTAAAGATGTAATTGATCTTATAATAAAGATTAAAAAATGGTTGATTGATAATTAATCATTTACTCAGATCACTGTTACTAGAGATGAAAATCTCAAGTATGGAAGACGAGTCGAGTCTAAGTTTATTACATAAAAAAAAGGTCTTCATTTCTGAAGACCTTTTGTGGGCGCGAAGGGATTCGAACCCCTGACCCCTTGGGTGTAAACCAAGTGCTCTGAACCAACTGAGCTACGCGCCCTAAAGCGGTTGCAAATATACAACTGTTTTTATTTCTGCAAAGGAAATTTTTTATTTTTTTTAAATAATTTCTGCGACAACAAATGTGCTTCCTGTTACTAGAATTAAATCGTTTTTTGCGGCTGCTGTTTTTGCCCTTTCAAGCGCTTGATTTACAGACTTAAAAGTGGTATTCATTAATTTCTGTTGAGTGAAATGATTACTCAGTTCTTCTACAGGCATTCCTCTAGGGATGTCTGGTCTCGCTAGGTAGTAAGTAGCTTTTTGAGGAAGTAGCTCTAGAACTTTATCGATATCTTTATCGTTCACCATTCCTATGACAATATGAAGTTGCTCATACGTTTCAGTCAAAATTTGTTTGATAAGTTGAGACATGCCTGCCACATTGTGTGCAGTATCCAGTATGATTTTAGGTTCTTCACAGCTCATTTCATATCGACCTCTAAGACTGGTGTTTTTTACCACGTTTAGAAATCCTAGCTGTATTTCTTTAGCACTTATATTAATTGTGTTGTTAGCATTTAAAAGGGTCAATACTTTTTCAGCTAGTCTGGAGTTTGCTTTCTGATAGGCTCCTTTTAAATCGGTCGGTAAACTTTGTGATCTATGATCTATGAAATAAATGGGTGCATTCTTATTAATGGCGCTTTCGCGAAAGCTAGATTTTAAAAACCTCTTTTGTTCTCCTATTACAACAGGAACCTTTTCTTTAATTATACCTGCCTTTTCCTTTGCAATTGCGGTAAAGGTATTTCCTAAAATCGCAGTATGATCTTTTGCAATGTTTGTTATAGCGGTAATTACAGGCTTGATGATGTTAGTTGAATCTAGACGACCGCCTAATCCAGTTTCTATAACAGCAATATCTACTTGTTTTGCTTTAAAATATTGAAATGCCATTCCTACGGTCATTTCAAAAAAGGATAGCTGGTGATCGATAAAAAAGTTTTTGTGTTTTTTTACAAAATCCACGACAAAAGTTTTCTCGCACATTTGCCCATTTACTTTAATACGTTCTCTGAAATCTTTAAGATGTGGCGAGGTATACAAGCCTACTTTATATCCTGCTTCTTGTAATGCGCTTGCCATAAGATGGCAGCTGGAGCCTTTGCCATTTGTCCCAGCAACATGGATAGTTTTATAACTAGTGTGAGGATTACCTAGGTGGTTATCTAGATCAATAGTATTATTAAGATTTGCTTTATAGGCTGCTTTTCCAGCTCTTTGGTACATAGGTAGCTGTGAGAACAGCCATTCCAGTGTCTGTGAGTAATTAGACAATTATTCTCCTACTTTAAAAATAACTTCAATGAAACCTATTTGTATATTTTTGGCCTTTGGAGCGGCACTGAATCTATAGGTTAGAGCGCTTTCTTTTGCAGCGTCTAATAGGCATTGTACTCTATTTGTGGTTCCTTTTTTACCTGGAGTAGCTTTAATTACTTTTCCTGAACGGTCTACTTGAATTTCTACAATTACTCTTCCGGTTTCATCGCAGTCTTGAACGACTCCTCTTCCTGCTAACTTGCCTCGTCCATTAAGGCCATAGCCTTTACCGCCAGTACCAGATCCTGGAGCTCCATAATAGGTGTTTGCATATGGGTCGCCATTAATATTACCTTTATTTCCAGGTCCATCACCAGGGCCTTCTCCAGTACTAGTTTCTCCATCTACCGCTTCAGATCCTGTTGCGCTATTAATGGCGTCTAAAACAGAAGAATCAGGTTTTGGGTCTGGTTTAGGCTCTACAGGTTTAGGTGTAGGTTTTGTTTCAGGTTTTGGATCAGGTTGTATAACTGTTGGGTCTGATACTACAGATGGAGCGTCTGTATTATCTTGTGTAACCACATTATCTACAGGTGTAGTTTCTGGCTGCGTTTCAGGCTCTGGATTAGATTGTTGTGCAACTTTAGTAGGTTTTGCAGGTTCTACTGGTCCAGAGCCTACTGCTGTGTTACCAAAATTTATCGCTATTCCTGACTTTTCTGGCGCTTCTATGACATTGATGATAGAGACAAATCTAAACAATAGAATGAGTGCTAGAATAATAACCGTACTTATTACTGCAGAAATCTTTTGCTCTTTTGTCTTTAAATAACTCATGTCTATTTATTTTTTACAGCCAGCACAATCTGTATTTTATTTCTATTTGCAATATCCATTACTTTAACAGAGTGGCTTACCGCTGCATCTTTATCAGAGCGTAGCATTATGGTAGGTTTATCTTTACCTTCAAGTACACCTAAAATTCTGCTTTCTAGATCTTCCTCAGTAGCTTGAGATGCGTCCACATAATAATCACCATCTTTTGAGATGCTCACAGTGACTTTACCTTGTGTTTGAGTTTTACCACCTGCGCTAGGTAATAAAAGATCAAGTGCCTCTGGCGTTATGGATGGTGATGTAAGCAAAAAGAATACCAATAATAGAAATACGATGTCTGTCATAGACGACATAGAGAATTCTGGACTTACTTTATTTCTACCTCTTAAATTCATAATTAAGCAGGTTCATTTAATAAGTCTAAGAAATCAGATGCGTTTTCTTCCATCTGGTGTACTACTTTATCAGTTTTAACAACTAAGTGATTGTATCCTATATAAGCCACAATACCGACTATTAATCCTGCAACTGTAGTGATCATTGCTGTATAAATACCACCTGCAAGGCTTCCCATGTCTGCACTTCCGCCAGCGTCTGCAAGAGTTTTAAAAGCGATTACCATTCCTATTACGGTACCTAAGAATCCTATCATAGGTGCAGCACCAGCAATAGTGGCAAGCATGCTCACATTTTTTTCTAGTTTGTAAACTTCAAGTTTTCCTGCATTTTCAATAGCACTATTAATATCTTCTAGAGGTGATCCTATACGACTGATTCCTTTTTCAGTAAGTCGTGCTACTGGAGAATCTTCTTTTGCGCAAAGCATTTTTGCACTATCTAGTCTCCCGTTAGAAATATGATCTTTAATCTGTAGCATGAAATTACTGTCTATTTTAGAGCTAGACCTTATTTTCATAAGCCTTTCAAAATATATATAGATAGCAAAAAATAATAATAGAAGTAGTACTCCTATAATTACCGTTCCAGAAGGACCACCAGCAGTTATCAAGCCTATAAGGGATTGCGATTCTTCATTTACTAAAGGTGTCGTTTCGGTAGCGATTTCGGCAGTTTCTTGAAAAAGTAAACTCATTGAAATTATGATATTAGTATGGTTGATAACGCAGTTTATTACTCATTCATTGTATAAACTGTGTATTTGATTTATTAAAGTTATGCTTTCGCGAAAGCGAGAACATCACAAACTCTTACAATAATACTCTTTTATTATAAAAAGTACCAAACACAGCCTAAACCTACAAGAGTTAGTACAATTGTATATGGTAATGCCATTTTAACCATCTTACCATAAGACAAGTTAATGAGTGGTGCTAACGCTGAGGTCAATAAAAATAGGAATGCGGCTTGCCCATTAGGCGTTGCAACACTCGGTAGATTAGTTCCAGTATTAATTGCAACTGCAAGGTGCTCATATTGATCTCTAGTTATTGTTCCGGCTTCGTATGCGTTACTTACCTCGTTAATATAAACGGTTGCCACAAAAACATTATCAGATATCATACTTAAGAATCCGTTTGCAAGGTAAAATATACTAGGCTGTGTAGAAGGATCTTGTTCCAGTGCCCATTGAATGATAGGTGCAAATAAATGCTGATCATGTATCATCGCAACGATTACAAAAAACACTACTAACAGTCCTGTAAATGGAAGAGCTTCTTCAAATGCTTTACCTAGACTATGCTCATCAGTGATTCCCATGAATGCAGTTTGTATAACTATAAGACCTAGTCCTATAAATCCTACGGGAGCAACGTGTAATGCTAGTCCTGCTATAAGTAATACGGCTGAAATCCCTTGAACTACCAATGCATATTTTTCTTTATCGGTACGTTCTGAATCTCTTTTTTCCATCCATCCTTCAATTATAGTGCGTACTACAGGAGGCATTTTCTGACCAAAACCAAAAGTTTTAGTAGTCTCTAAAAAAATCGTGGTCAAAATTCCTGCCGCGAGAACCGGCATCGTAACCACAGTCATCACCTTAAAGAACTCAATAAAATCCCAACCCATTTTAGAACCTATCAATAGGTTTTGAGGTTCTCCTACGATTGTACAAACACCACCTAAAGCGGTACCTACAACTCCGTGCATCACTAGACTACGCAGGAAAGAACGAAACTCTTCTAAAGTCTCACCACTCAGCTGCTTTCTGTCTAAAGTGTTATCGTGATCTAAATCTAAATCGCTGGAGTGTATTTTATGATATACATTATAGAATCCTATCCCAACACTTATTAGAACTGCTGTTACAGTTAATGCATCTAAAAAGGCAGATAAAACGGCGCTTATTAATAGAAATACTAGAGATAATGCAAGCTTTGACTTGATTTTAGTAAATAGCTTTACAAAGATGTACATCAGTAATGGCTTCATAAAATAGATACCAGCAACCATGAAAACTAGAAGTAAAATAACTTCTAGATTCTGAGCAACCTCTGCATACACACCACCTAGAACATGGTTTCCGGCTTCATCATAAAGGAACTCATGCGTATCATGATCCTTTGCATACATAGGGTGTGTTAAGCCTAATGCAAGTACTTGTATAGCAAGTAATCCACCAGATTGCAATGGATAACATTTTAAAGCCATTGCTAGGCAAAAAATAAATTCTCCTATGAAAATCCATCCCATTACCGTACCGCTAAGTGTGAAATAACCTATAATGTTAAAAATAAGAAAGGCGATTATCGTTAATTTAAACCACCTAGGACTATTACCTAAAAAATATTTCATCAAACTAATTGTTTAAGTGCAATTTCAAATGCAGTAGAACTGATTTGCTTTTTTGAACTGTTGTTATTAAATGTATTCTGAATTGCGTTGCGTATAGTCATGCTTGTATCATTGAAAATAGCCTCGTCCGTCATTTGAACGCGACGCTCCATGAAATAAGCAAAAACTCGTGCCATACCACAGTTGGAAATAAAATCTGGAATAAGACTTACTTTTTCATCTGTGTGTTCCATAATAGAACCGAAGAAGATTTCCTTATCTGCAAAAGGAACGTTTGCACCACAAGAAATTACTTCTAGACCAGAAGAAATCATTTGATCAATTTGTTCTTGAGAAATTAATCTAGAAGCAGCACATGGAGCAAAGATTTCTGTTTCTATATTCCAAATGCGTTTATTAACTTCTTCAAAAGAAATTAATTCTTTTGCTCTAAGGGTATTTCCATCTTTATTTAAAAATAACTCTGTAATTTCTTGATGAGAAAAACCATCTTCATTTATAAGACCACCTACACGATCTATAATTCCTACCACTTTTGCACCCATTTGTGAAAGATAGAAGGCGGCAGCGCTTCCTACATTACCAAATCCTTGTACAACAGCACGTTTACCTTTTACATCGCCTCCGTAAATATCATAGAAATGTTTTACAGCTTCAGCAACGCCAAATCCGGTAATCATATCTGCTACAGTATATTTTCTTGAAACGTCTGGAGAAAACGTAGGATTCTCTATTACTTTAATCACACCTTGACGCAGCTGTCCTATTCGGTTAATTTTATCTGCCTCAGTAGGAGCAAAGTGTCCATTAAAAACACCTTCTTGTGGATGCCACACACCACAATCTTCAGTCATAGGAATCACCTCGTGAATTTCGTCTACGTTTAAATCGCCACCAGTACCGTAATAACTTTTGAGTAATGGTGATACTGCTTTATACCAGCGTTCTAAAACCCCTTTTTTACGAGGATCTTGTGGATCAAAATTTATTCCTGATTTTGCACCACCTATTGCTGGTCCAGAAACGGTAAACTTGATTTCCATAGTTTTTGCAAGAGAAAGCACCTCATTTTTATCAAGTCCTTTTCTCATTCTGGTTCCTCCACCAGCGGCTCCACCGCGCAAGCTGTTAATTACAGTCCATCCTTCGGCATCAGTTTCAGGATCATTCCAGTGAAAAACAATTTCTGGATCGGCATTTTCATAACGTTTAAGAAGTTCCTTCATAGGCTGTCATAAGTTTGCACAAATATAATGGAACTGCAATTGTAAATAGACATTTTTACAATTTCTTAAGGTACGTAAATTTTACCGCTGCTGTGATCGTGCAACGCGCCGGTCACACTGGCTAGACAGTTATTCTCGTTACGCAACTTTAATACACCTAGAAATGCAAATATTAGAGCTTCTTTGTTTTCTACGATAATATCATCTGGTATGAGTAGTCTTGCGTCTGTAAATTCTTTTATTCTTTCTATTAAATATGTATTGAATGCGCCTCCACCAGTTATAAATAGACTCGCATTAGGTTTTATTTGATTTGAAATTTGAATTGCTACATGCTCCGTAAACGTAGCTATAATATCATGGCTGTCTGATATTGTGTCTAGAATCTTAAAAATGTTCTCGTTTACCCATTCGATGCCTAGTGATTTAGGGGCTTTTAAGTGGTAGAAATCTAGACTATTTAATTTCTTAAGGATAGAGGTTTTTACGGTTCCCGCTTTCGCGAAAGCGCCACCAGTATCATACTCTTTACCTAAATTCAAAGCATAGTGATTAAGAACAACATTTACAGGACATATGTCATATGCCACTCTTTTATGGTTACTGGAGAAACTAAGATTTGCAAATCCACCGAGGTTGAGACAATAATCATAATTGCTGAATAACAACTGGTCACCAATGGGTACTAATGGAGCGCCTTGCCCTTTTAATGCAACGTCTTGTACTCTGAAATCGCAAACTATCCTATTGTTAATGAGGTTTGCAAGCTCTGGTAAATTTCCTATTTGAAGGGTTAGTCCTTTATCAGGTTCATGGAAAATAGTGTGGCCATGAGAGCAAACTGCTATAAGGTTGGCGATATTATTTTTTGTAATGAAGAGATTGATATTCTCGGCCAGATAATTCGTGTATTCCTTATTTAATGATGAAATGGAAGTATTATCATCATGAATAGCATCTTTTAATTTTTGTTTCATAGCAGCAGAATAGGGAAACGTTTCGGCTGTATGAATTTGAAAGCTCCAGCGGTCTTTACGTACTAAGGTAACGTGTGCAATGTCAATGCCGTCGAGGGATGTTCCAGACATAACTCCTAAAACGTTATAGTACTGATGATTCATATCTTAAAGTTGTTGAAATTAGACTAGAATAGCATTAAATTTGCAAAACGGAAAAATAACTAAAAAAATAAAATACTAAATGGATTTTGGCCTAACAGAAGAGCATCTGATGATAAGGGATGCTGCGAGAGATTTTGCAAGAACGGAATTATTACCAGGTGTAATCGAGCGAGATAATCTTCAAAAATTCCCTGCTGAGCAAGTTAAGAAAATGGGTGAGCTAGGTTTTCTAGGAATGATGGCATCTCCTAAATACGGCGGTGGTGGCATGGACACAATTTCTTATGTCCTTGTTATGGAAGAGCTTTCTAAAATAGATGCAAGTGCTTCGGTAATTGTTTCAGTAAACAATTCTTTAGTTTGTTGGGGTTTAGATACCTATGGAAATGAGGCGCAAAAAGAAAAGTATTTAACAAAGCTTACTACAGGAGAGTCTATAGGAGCTTTCTGTTTATCAGAACCTGAGGCTGGTAGTGATGCTACTTCTCAAAAAACAACTGCCATTGATAAAGGTGATCACTATGTGCTTAATGGTACAAAGAACTGGATTACTAATGGAAATAGTGCAGATTATTACCTAGTAATAGCGCAAACTGACAAAGAGAAAAAGCATAAAGGAATTAATGCTTTTATCGTAGAAAAAGGTTGGGACGGATTTGAAGTAGGTGTAAAGGAGGATAAATTAGGAATACGTGGTAGTGATACGCACTCTTTAATATTTAATGATGTAAAAGTTCCTAAAGAAAATAGGATAGGTGAAGATGGATTTGGTTTCAAGTTTGCTATGAAGACACTTTCTGGTGGTCGTATAGGAATTGCCGCTCAAGCTTTAGGAATTGCTTCAGGAGCTTATGAGCTAGCTAGAGATTATTCTAAAGTAAGAAAAGCCTTCGGTACAGAGATATGCAATCATCAAGCAATTGCCTTTAAACTTGCAGATATGCATACTAATATTACTGCTGCACGTCATTTAGTAATGCAAAGTGCTTGGGATAAAGATCAAGGTCGCAATTATGATATGAGCGGTGCTATGGCAAAATTATTTGCTTCTCAAGTAGCGATGGATACTACAGTAGAGGCTGTGCAAGTGCATGGTGGAAATGGGTATGTAAAAGAATATCACGTAGAACGATTGATGAGAGATGCAAAAATCACTCAGATTTATGAAGGAACTAGTGAAATTCAAAAAATCGTTATTTCTAGAGGCTTGTTAAAAGATTAACTGCCACTATATTTATTATATGTAAGACAGCTGCAATTTGCAGCTGTCTTTTTTTATTATCTAAAGTATTAAATTGTAGTTTTGTTAATATGAAGATATTAGTTACCGGAGGATTAGGCTACATAGGTTCTCATGTAGTAGTAGAGTTACAAAATTTAGGTTATGATGTTATTATCGTTGATAATTTATCAAATGCATCTCTTAATGTTTTAGAAAATATTACCTCTATAACTGGTAAGCAACCTGCCTTTCATAAACTGGATGTAAGCGACAAGAATGCACTTTTTACATTTTTTAAAAATCATGAAGATATAGGTGGTATCATACATTTTGCGGCATTTAAAGCAGTAGGCGAGAGTGTATTGAATCCCTTAAAGTATTATGAAAACAATATAAATTCTCTAGTGTATCTCTTACAAAATATTCAAGAAAGGAATGTGAGCTTCATATTTAGTTCCTCTTGTACAGTTTACGGGCAAGCAGATGTCTTGCCGGTGACCGAAGATTCACCAGTAAAACCAGCCGAATCTCCTTATGGTAATACTAAACAAATAGGTGAGGAGATCATTAAGGAGACTTGTAAGGTGAATTCGAACTTAAAAGCAATTTCTTTAAGATATTTTAATCCTATAGGTGCTCATGAGAGTGCAAAAATAGGTGAGCTACCTTTAGGTGTTCCACAAAACCTGGTTCCTTATATAACACAAACAGCAATAGGTTTAAGAGAGCAGTTATCAGTATTTGGGACAGACTACCCTACGCGAGATGGTACGGCTATAAGAGATTATATTCATGTGGTAGATCTTGCTAAAGCTCATGTAGCATCGTTAAAAAGGTTGTTGTTAAATGAGGCTGATACAAACTACGAATACTTTAATGTAGGAACTGGCGATGGGTCAACGGTTATGGAGGTTGTTACAGCCTTTGAAAAAGCTACAGGAGAAAAGCTTAATTATAAATTTAAAGAGCGCAGGTCAGGAGACGTTATAGCTGCTTATGCAGATACAACTAAGGTAAGCGAGACTTTAGCATGGGAAGCAAAATATTCTTTAGAGGAGTCGTTACTTAGTGCTTGGAATTGGGAAAAACAAGTGAGAAAAAGTGACATCGTAGGCTAACTCATCAGCTTGTATTTAAAGCTACACTTTTTTTAATTGAACAGAGCATTTTATTAAATAACACCTTATTGAAATATTTATCGGTATAATTAGAATAGCTCTGCCTTTAACTTTGTCAGTTTTTTCGTTAAGTTTTGGTTAACATTTTAACTTTAGTAATTATGTGGAATTACATGTTTGAATTATCTTGCTCATCTATTCCTAAAACTATTAAATTATGAGAAAAGTTTACTTGCTTATTGCGCTTTTTGCTTGTCAACTAGCGGTAGCACAAGTAACTAATGAAAGCACACCCAAGAGTTGGGATTTAGCTTTTAAAAGTCAACCCCAGAAGATTACTATGCCATCAATTGATCTTGAGGCAATACAACAACAAGATGCTATTGATGATCAGATTAGAAATAAACCGTATAAATTTGGACATAAAATCCCTGTTGATTTAAATCTGTTCAATTCCGGCTTATGGACAGAACTTGAGAATGGTGACCGTTTATGGAGATTAAATATTGAATCTAAAGGCGCTAGAACAATTAACTTTCTTTTTGATAGGTATGATTTACCAGTAGGTGCAGAGATGTATCTTTATAACAATGATCGATCTGATCGAATGGGACCTTATACTGAAAATGAAAACCAGGAGGACGGAATCCTTGGGTCATGGATTATTTACGGTGATAACGTTTGGATTGAATATTATGAACCTGCTGCTGTTAAAAATCAAGGGAGAATTTCTATAGAGCAAGTAGTTCACGGTTATAGAGGATTTGGTATTGAGGAAGAAAATTATCTTAAGCTCAATGAGTCTGGATCTTGTAATGTTGATGTGCAGTGTAATCCTAATCTAGGATCTTCTACTGGTACAGATTGGACAACTATAAGAGATAATTATAGACAAGCGGTAGCTCGCATTATTATTAATGGTAATGGTTTATGTACTGGAACTATGATCAATAATGTAAGAGAAGATGCGACTCCTTATTTTTATACCGCAAACCACTGTCTTGGAGCAAGTGATGGTGCTTCAAGTTTCTATAATGCAAATAATTGGTCATTTGGTTTTGAGTGGTTCACTAATACACCAGATTGTGCCACTTTTGCTAATACTACTGGTCCATTTAATCCAACGCAAGTTTTAAATGGTGCCTCATTAAAAATGAATCACGGTTTTAGTGATACAGCACTTTTTGAATTGAATCAAACTCCTCCAGCATCATGGAATTTGTATTATGGTGGTTGGGATCGTACGACTACCGTACCTACAGAACAATTAGGTGTGCATCATCCTAGTGGTGACATAATGAAGTTGTGTAGGAATGATCAAGCTGCTGTTGCTCAAAACGTGACTATAGGTGGAGTTACCGCAAATACGTGGGCTATTGCAGACTGGGATTACGGAGTTACCGAAGGTGGATCTTCAGGTAGTTGCCTTCTTAATAACAGCGGTCAAATCATAGGAGAACTGTATGGTGGTGCTGCATTTTGTAATGGTACGGTAGATAATGGACAACCTGATTTTTATGGGAGATTTAGTACCGCATGGAATGGTGGAGGTTCTCCTGCTACCAGACTAAGAGACTGGTTAGATCCAGATAACACATCACCTAATACTTTAGATGGTGAGTTTTATGATATTCTTAATAATGAAGAGATTAATGCTGTAATTAGTATTGAAATTTACCCTAATCCATCCTCAGGATTAATAAATGTGATATTAGAAAATCCTGCTTCTTACGATGTATTTGATTTATCAGGAAAACTTATCCAATCTGGATCTTTTAATCAAGTAGAAAACCAGTTGAATATTAAAGAACTTGCAAATGGTATTTACTTTTTAAGAATACAAGATGGTAACAATTCTATTACCGAGAAAATTTCTAAAATTTAAATTCATATTTTAATAAAACTCTTAATGAACGCGTTGCAAGATCATGTAATTTTGCAACGCGTTTTTATTTAAAGATTTGAAAGAGAAAAAAAGAGACATAAGGGCATTAACTAAAGAGCAACTAAGAGACTTCTTTATTGAAAAAGGAGAAAAAGCTTTTAGAGGTAATCAAGTATATGAGTGGCTATGGAAGAAAGGTGCGCATTCATTTGATGATATGACTAATCTTTCAAAGGAAACAAGAATTTTTTTAGATACCCATTTTGAAATCAATCATATCAAAGTAGATGACATGCAAAGAAGCCAGGATGGCACCATAAAAAATGCAGTAAAATTACATGATGGTCTTACGGTGGAGTCTGTTTTAATTCCCACGGCAACGCGTACTACAGCTTGTGTATCTTCTCAAGTAGGTTGCAGTTTAAATTGTGAATTTTGTGCTACGGCAAGACTAAAACGCATGCGTAACTTACTGCCCGATGAAATTTATGATCAAGTGGTAGCTATAGATCAGCAAAGTAGGATGTATCATGGCTTCCCATTGTCTAATATCGTTTTCATGGGAATGGGAGAACCATTGATGAATTATAACAACGTTCTCAAGTCTATAGAGAAAATAACTGGTGAAGACGGCTTAGGAATGTCTCCTAAAAGAATCACCCTTTCCACCAGCGGTGTTCCTAAAATGATGAAAAAGCTGGCAGACGATGGCCCAAAATTTAATCTAGCACTATCATTACATAGCGCTATTGATGAAAAGCGCACTAAGATCATGCCCTTTAATGAGCAATTTCCGCTTGCTGATATAAAGGAGGCCTTAAAATACTGGTATGATAAAACAGGTACTAGAGTCACTTATGAGTACGTAGTCTGGAAAGGTATAAACGATACCATTGATGATGTTCATGAATTGATCAAATTTTGTAAAGTCATCCCTTGTAAGGTTAACATCATAGAATATAATTCTATCGATGATCCTAGATTTGAGCAAGCTAGTCCTCAAGCTATAGATTTATATAAAACTCAGTTAGAACGTAATCACATCATAGTAAATGTACGTCGCAGTAGAGGTAAGGATATTGATGCTGCTTGTGGTCAGCTGGCAAATAAGCATTAACAGGCCTTTCAATAGTTCTTTAAATTCATATCCTTTTTTATATATCTAGCTATTTAAAATTCCGCTTTCGCGAAAGCGATGCAGATTTACCAAATTACGTGTGTTAGATCTTCATATATAAGTATTCTCATAATCCAAAGAGACAAATTAATTATAGAAGGTGTTTGAATATCTTGAGATTAAATTATAGAACAAATAGTTCTGTTAATCTAAGTACATAAAAAAGCACCTCAATTGAGGTGCTTTTTAATTCATAATTTCAAAGTGTAAATTATTTTACAAACTTAATAGAATGTGTTTTTCCTTTAATATTTATTTGTGCAAAATAAAGCCCGTCACTTGCTGCATTTAAATCTATGGTCGTAGAAGAAGCATTCACATTTTGGGTAGCAATTTGTTGACCTAGTAAATTGTAAATATTGATATCATCAATTTTGCCATCGGTAATTTCAAGATTAAAAGTATTTGTTATACTGTTAAAAAAGTAATTAAGGTTAACATTATTTGCATCATCGACACTTAAGGTTGAATTAAGTGTTACTGCATCAATAAATACTGTATTTGCGGTTGTAACACCTACGAGAATATTAGACTTATCTCTAATTCCAAAATAATAATCTCCAGAAGTTGCAGGTGTAAAACTACCACTTCTTACTTGATATGCGATGTTATTCATGTCATCATAAGTGGCAAGAACTGTATTGTTCATTCCATCGTTTGTAGTGGCTGCTACGATTTCTATGTCTTTGTTAGGTGTTACAGCATCTGATACTACTCTGTTTCTTTGATCAAATCCAAAAGTGTAAGTCGTTCCACTAGTAAGGGTAAATGGCCCAAGATATATTGTAGCGTCTGCATCATCATTAATAAAGGTATTGTTAGAGAACATAAAACTTATACCATCACTGGCAAAATCATTAGTTGTATCTCCATCTGTTAAATCATCTTGAGCAAATGACCAATTGTTTGTGTTTGTGAAAAAACTTAAACCAAAATTTAATAATAAAGCTTGATTTGCTGCTGGTTCAAAACCTTGTGAATATGGGAAAGTTATTCCTGGTATAGGTGTAGTTCCTACTATAATTTCTATCCAGTCTGATAGTAAGCCACCAGCGCAAGACTGTCTTACAAATACGTTGTAAGATACACCAGGTGTAAGGCCGGTTAATTGATAGCTATTACCACCGACTACTGAATCTACAGTTCCACCAGCGTCTCTCACGGCATATGGGTACTCACCATATCTAATATCAAAATCACCTGAATTATCCCATGAAATATCTGCAGTGGTGTTTGCTATTGTTGCTGAATCAAAAGTTAGGTTATTAGGAACGTCACAAGCTGGTGCTTCTTCTACAAGGATGTCATCAAGGTTAAAAGATGCTCCGTCGCTTCCAGTATAGTTAATTTCAATAAATACATTATTTAGGCCCGCGTAAGCAGTAAGATCTAAAGTAACTTCAATCCACGTAAAACTAGTGAAGACGCCTAGATCATTTTCTGTCCACAATGCTGTTGTATTAGCTCCTTGTCTAGCTGAGATAGTAATATCATAATTGTTATTGGGGTCAACAGCCCAAAAATAGCTTAAGTTCACAAAGAGGCTTAGTTCTGGTGCTGTGGCAGATGTAAAATCTAATGCTGGAGAGATCAGAGTTTCATCTTGAGCAATTAGTGCTGGATCATACTGTACTTCTGCAGAACCTGTACCAGTATTTGCAGTTGTGGACAATTCAAAACTATAATTTGTATTTGTGCTATTAAGTGTCCATCCCGCTGGTGGAAAAGCACCGCCTTCAAAACCTTCAGTTAGATATTGACCATAGGAAAGAGCTCCTATAAACAGAATGATAATAAATGTAATTTTTTTCATTTCAAAGAATTTTTGTTTTAGATGAAATAAATATAAAGGTTTCTTACTAAAGTGTTTAATGATTTTTCAATAATTAAGGTGTTTGGTTAACTTTAATTGAGCTTTTTCGACAGAAAGAATTGTTTTTAAGATTAACGTGAAGACTATTGGTCATTTTACCGGATAATATTTATTTATTGTTAAATACATTGATACGTTTCTAGAGAAGGTATGTCTAGTTTTTTTTGCTTTATAAGTGCCCATTTTAACTTACATCACATTTCTTTTAACATATCTTTTAATAAAATTTTGTTTAATTAATTAATTTTACGAGAAATTCCCATAAAATGAAAAAAACTATACTTTTAATTGGAGCGTTTGCTCTAAGCTTAACATCATTCAGTCAAGTGCTGGAACAAGAAAATTTTAATAATTTAGTACCTGGAGATGTCGGTACTGTCTTTGACGCTAGTGGAGCAGGTCAAGGTGGATTTTTTACACTGGCGACAAATGGAGACGCAGCGTCAACAACCACTAATGCTGGAAATTCAAACTTTCAAATCGCTACGGTAAGAAATAGTACTGAACAAAACTTTAATCTAACTGGGCCAGATGGAGATCAAGGTGTAAGAGCTATGTGGAGAGATGGTCTTGATATGTCATGGACTAGCAGGACTGTAGGTAATGATGTAATTGAATTAGAATACACTTTTAACACAGGTCCTACTACGACTAGTAAAAACCAGATTGGTATGAGGATTTTTGCAGACAATCCGAGTACAGATCCTAATGCGCCAGCAACAACATCTTGTGTTGGTTATTCTTATGAAACTTCTACAGGCGAGTTGTTCGGGATAGCTTATCTTAATAATGGTGGTACTGAAGGAACCTTTAGAATAGGACTTTCAGCTACAGGACTAATTCTTTCTCCTAATACAGACTATACTATAGGGTGTTCTTATAATGTGGCAACAGGTGAGGTTTTATGGAAGACAGACCCAAATGCCGGAAACGCAACTATAGGTAGCGCTTTTTGGGTAACTAATCAAGTGCCTTTAGAAATTGATTTTTTAGCTTTTAGTACTGCTGCAAATCCTAATGCAACACCACCAGTGACTGCAAATACATCTGCCACTACACTAACTTTTAAAGATTATGTTTCTAGAGCTGTTGCAACTAGTAACTTATTGAGCAATGAAGATGAGACTCTTGATGAAGTAAGTGTAAAGATTTTCCCTAATCCAGCGACTGACATTTTAAACGTGTCTAGTCCTACGCAACAATTAACATCTCTTGAGATTGTAGATCTTAACGGTAGATTGATTAAATCTCTAGAAGTAAATAACACAGAAGTAAATGCAAATATTGAAGATTTAAAGCCAGGTCTTTATATTTTAAATATTTCAAGTAATGATACAGTCATTACAAGAAAATTTGTGAAGGAATAATAAGACTATATTCATAACTCTTAATAATCAGGCTTTCTTAGTAAGAGAGCCTGATTTTTTTTGAAAAAGAATTAGTAAAAATTCTAAATGTTAAGTTACAGTTCTTACTTTACATTTGCTCTATCATTATATTTGTAACTTATGAAAATCGTAGAGCAAATTAAAGAGCCTATAGCTCATGAAATGGAGCTTTTTGAAAAGAAGTTCCATCTTTCCATGGCTTCTCGTATAGCTCTACTTAATCGCATTACCCATTTTATTGTAAATCGCAAAGGAAAGCAAATGAGGCCCATGTTTGTTTTTCTTGTGGCCAAAATGATAGGAAAAGGTCAAGTAAATGATCGTACCTATCGTGGTGCATCTGTAATTGAGTTGATTCATACAGCTACGCTAGTACACGATGATGTAGTAGATGATAGTCTTAAGCGACGTGGCTTTTTCTCTATTAATGCATTATGGAAAAATAAAATAGCTGTTCTTGTAGGAGATTATTTATTATCAAAAGGATTACTTCTTAGCATCGATAATAAAGATTTTGACTTGTTACAAATCATTAGTGTTGCCGTACGTGAAATGAGTGAGGGCGAGCTACTCCAGATTGAAAAAGCTAGAAGACTGGACATCACAGAAGATATTTATTATGATATCATACGTAAAAAAACAGCTACGTTAATTGCTGCCTGCTGTAGCTTAGGTGCCTGTTCTGTGCAACCAGAAGGAGAAGATGTAGAAAAGATGCGCAAATTTGGCGAGTTAATCGGTGTTGCATTTCAAATTAAAGATGACCTATTTGATTATGGAAATCAACGTATAGGAAAGCCTACAGGTATCGATATCAAGGAACAAAAAATGACGCTACCGCTCATTTACAGTATCAATACGGCTTCTTCTAAAGATAAAAAATGGTTGATCAATTCTGTAAAGAAACATAACAGAGATAAAAAGCGTGTACGAGAGGTTATCAATTATGTTAAAACTAATGGCGGTCTAGATTATGCCATCGACTCCATGTATCGATATAAGAACGAGGCACTAGATATTTTAAATACCTATCCAGATTCAGAGTATAAGACTTCCTTGCTTAAAATGGTAGATTATGTCATTGATAGAGCTAAGTAATTAAGTTTTAAGTGTTGGTTTTTCTTCGCTTTCGCGAAAGCGGAACTTTAATCAAACATCTTCTCAATGCTACAGCTCTTATACTCAATAAAAAACTACCTTTGCAAATTCAAATAAAAGTATCATGAGTATAGTAGCAATCGTAGGAAGACCTAATGTAGGAAAGTCTACTCTTTTTAATCGTATGATTCAACGTAGAGAGGCCATTACAGATTCTGTAAGTGGTGTCACTAGAGATAGACATTACGGTAGAAGTGACTGGAATGGTAAGGAATTTTCTTTAATCGATACTGGTGGTTATGTAGTAGGTAGTGATGATATATTTGAAGCTGAAATAGACCAGCAGGTTGAACTGGCTATCGATGAGGCTGACGCTATTCTTTTTATGGTAAATGCCGAGGAAGGTATTACTCCTATGGATGAAGATGTTGCTCAACTATTGCGCAAGGTTACAAAACCAGTTTTTCTTGTTGTTAATAAAGTAGATAATAATAAGAGAGAGCAAGATGCTTATGAATTTTATAATTTAGGCCTTGGTGAATATTTTTCCATTTCAAGTATTAATGGAAGTGGTACAGGAGACTTACTAGATGAAGTAGTAAAAGTTCTTCCTGAAACTGTTGAGGAAAAGAAAGACGATTTACCTCGATTTGCAGTAGTAGGAAGACCTAATGCTGGAAAAAGCTCTTTTATAAATGCCTTAATAGGAGAAGATAGGTATATCGTAACAGATATTGCAGGGACAACTCGTGACTCTATTGATACTAAGTATAATCGCTTTGGTTTTGAGTTTAATCTAGTAGATACTGCAGGAATACGCAGAAAGAAAAAAGTAAGAGAAGATCTAGAGTTTTACAGTGTCATGCGTAGTGTTAGAGCTATTGAACATAGTGATGTTTGTATTTTAATGCTAGATGCAACAAGAGGTTTTGATGGTCAGGTGCAAAATATTTTTTGGCTGGCAGAGCGCAATCGCAAGGGAATTGTAGTTCTTGTAAATAAATGGGATCTTGTAGATAAGGAAACTAATACTGCAAAAGAATTTGAAGCAAAAATCAGAAAAGAAATGGAACCATTTACTGATGTTCCTATTGTTTTTATTTCAGTTTTAAATAAGCAAAGAATTCATAAAGCCATTGAAACTGCTGTGGCTGTGTACAAGAATAGGTCTAAAAAAATCAAAACTAGTCAGCTCAATGAGACTTTGTTGCCTTTAATTGAGAATTACCCACCACCATCACTCAAAGGTAAATTTGTAAAAATTAAGTTTATCACTCAATTGCCTACGCCACAACCGCAATTTGCTTTCTTTTGTAATTTACCCCAATATGTTAGGGATGCATACAAGAGATACCTTGAGAATCAATTACGAGAACATTTTGATTTTCATGGTGTACCTATCAGTGTTTATATGCGCAAAAAATAGATGGATCTTTGATCTAATAAGAAAATTTTCATTCTAGATTTATAAATAAAATTCTACTACTAGTATTTTATGATATCCTGAATATTTTAATTGAGGTCGAAGAATTATTACAGCTTCTTTCTTAACTAAATGTTAATAGGTTGTTTCTTATAAAATTTAACTAATATCCTTGCGTTGAGGATATACCAAATTCTTAGAAACTAACCTTACTCTTAATGAGATTATTCTTTTTTTCATGTTTAGCAACTTTATTTGCTTTGCATTCGACAGCGCAAACATTTAGTATCAAAGGAGTTGTAAAAGATTCCTTGACAAATGAAAAACTACAAAGCGCGACTATTTACCTAGAAAGTGTTAAAGATTCCACGTTAATTACCTACTCGATAACAGATGAGCAAGGAGTATTTGCTCTTTCAGGTAATACTGCTTATGAAGAAGTAAGCTTTATAGCATCTTTTCAAGGTTATAAGACATATACAAAATCTGTAAACCTAAAAGAAACTCGAGAATTAGATTTAGGTGAAATCTTTTTAAGTAATGATATCGAGGCACTCAATAGTGTGCTGGTAAAGGCTAGAAAAGCACCTATAACAGTAAAACAGGATACCTTAGAATTCAATGCAAAGTCGTTCAATACTAAAGCCGATGCCACTCTTGAAGATGTAATGAAAGAATTACCTGGTGTAAAAGTGGACAAGGATGGTAAAATCACGGTAAATGGTAAAGAGGTTTCAAAAATATTAGTAAATGGTAAGGAGTTCTTTGGTGATGATCCTCAGGTAGCACTTAAAAATTTACCCAAAGAAATTATAGATAAAATACAGGTTACAGAGTCTAAAACTGATACTCAAAAGGCTACTGGAGAAGATGGAGATGCAAACGCTAGTGAAATAAATATCACCATTGACGAAGATAAAAATAAAGGCTGGTTTTCTAGATTAACTGCTGGTGGAGGAACAGATGAAAGATACTCCATGAGTGGTATTGCAAACTACTTCAATAAAGACTTTAAGTTAAGTATCTTAGGAAGTAGTAATAACATTAACAGCCCAGGTTTTTCTTTTGATGAGATTTATGATGCTATGGGGAGTAGCGCTTACTCCATTTCTAGAAGTAGTAACGGTAGTTTTGGAATTAATGGTATCAACTTCGGTGGAAGTGGTGGAATTACCTCTAGTGATAGCGCTGGATTAAATATGTCTAACGATTGGGGTAAAACGGTAAGCGCATCTATGAATTACTTTTATGGTGGAGAAAACACCATATCTGCATCAGACACGAGAAGAACAACCTTTTTACCAGACAGAACTTTTAATACAATAGGATCAAATCGTGGAGATCGCACAGGAGATAATCATAGAATTAGTGGTCGCATAGAAGTAAAGCCAGACACGCTTACTTCCTTTAATATTAGACCTACTATAAACTTATCAAACAACTTCAGCGACAACTCCAGCTCCTCAGTCTCTACAGATGAAGAAGGCAACATAATTAATAATGTGGAAACGTCATCTATTTCAAATTCAGATAATCAATCTTTAGGAGCAAACTTTAATTTTTCTCGTAGAACCCAGCAAAAAGGAACTTACTACGGTCTTTACGGTAACGTAAATAAGAATAAAAATGAATCGCAAAGTGACTTTAATAGTATAAGAATTACATTTGATGAATTGGGTAATCCAGAAACTCCAGATATTCAAGACCAGATCATTAATAACAATTCAGAGAACAATAGGTTTTCAATAACACCTTATATTAATAAAAAAATTAGTGAAACACTTACCGGTTCCATAAATTATAATTTTGAAACAGGTAATCAAGAAAATAAGCGTAGTGTTTTTGATCGTGATGGATCAGGAACTTTAATTTTCAACCCTGCATTAAGCAATGATTTTGAAGTTAAAAATCGCCAGCAAAGACCTAGTATAGGTTTGCGGTATAAAAAAGGTGATTTTAGGTTTAACTTGAGCGGTGGGATTATTCATCAAACCTTAGAAAGTGAAGACGTTCTTTTAAACACAAGTTTTGATAAAGAGTTTACAGACCCATATGTAAATGCAAACATGAATTACAAGTTCGGTAAATTTGGTAGGGCATATCTCAATTACCGCAATAGTATAAATGTACCTAGTGTAACGCAATTACAACCTGTAGAAAACAGGACAAACCCACAAAATATAATCATAGGTAATCCAGACCTAGATGCAAGTCAGCGTCATAATCTATATTTCAATCTTAGCAATTACGACTGGGAAAAAGGCTCCGGTTTTTACTCTGGAGGTGGATTTACTTATACAGATAATAGTGTTGCTGCAATTACCACTACTGACGAAGACTTAATTAGAACTACGACCTACGTGAACATAGATGGTGAGTATAACGGCTATTTATACACCAGTTATAGTAAATCATGGAAGAAAGACGACAGAGAAATAGAATTTGACTTAGGAATAGATGCAAACCTATCGCTTAATAAAGGGTTTACTAATGGTCTTGCATTTCAAAGTGAAGCTATACGCATTGCGCCAGAAGTGACACTTGAATACTCTTTGAAGGATTATATAGACGTAGAGCTGGAATATGAAATCAGTGCCAATAGAACTCAATTCGACATTGAAAACATTAGCGATCAAGAATTTGTGAACCATCGCGCTGCCATAGATATTACAACTTCTTGGCCAGAACATGTAATTTTAGGTCTAAGAGGTGAATACAATAAATTTGGAAATATTTCTGGCGATTTTGATGACGATTCCTTTGTATTGATAGGAAGTTTAGGATATAAGTTTTTAAAAGATAAGGCTACAGTAAAATTGAAGGCTTACGATATTTTAAACCAAATCATAGATACGCGTCGTACTATAAGTGATGATTTTGTTTCAGACACTAGTAGTTTGGTTTTACAACAGTATTTCATGCTCAGTTTTACTTATAAGTTCTCGCAATTTGGTGGTAAAAAGCCAGACAGTAATAATGTAATTATGTTTTAATTAGAGGTGAATTTTGTTCTCGCTTTCGCGAAAGCGAGATTTCTACAAACACCTAGGAATTCTTTATTCAAAGTAAAATGAAAGCTCGTCACCTTAGCATCATGTGCTCTTGGTAGGCTTATGTGATGTATTTTACTCAAACGAGTTGTATTCAAAAAAATGTTTGATAGCTATTAAATTAATCTTGCTAGATTATTATAGTTTGTAGAGCTAGGATTAATTCCAGAAATCTAAAGCCACCAATTTCATAATGCTTAAATTGCGCGACTTTTTAATGCCATTCTCCTGAGTTCACTACCCATCATAAGAGTTATCATACCAGCTTATAATGAAGCCGATTCAATTCCGCTTGTCATTAGAGACATTCCTTCCATCGTAGAAGAAATAATCGTATGCAGTAACAACTCAAATGATAACACCGTAATAAACGCTCAAAAAGCAGGTGCTACTGTTGTAGAAGAATCCACTCCTGGTTATGGTAATGCTTGTCTTAAAGGTATAGAATACCTAGAAGGCCTAGAATTGCCTACTGATATTGTAGTATTTCTAGATGGAGATTACAGTGATTACCCACAACAACTTACAGAATTAGTGGCGCCTATAATGGAGGAAAATATAGACTTTGTGGTAGGAGCAAGAGTGAAGCATTTACGAGAATTAGGTTCCATGACGGCTCCTCAAATTTTTGGAAACTGGCTAGCTACTAGTTTAATGAAGCTTTTATTTAATTCTAGATTTACAGATTTAGGTCCCTTTAGAGCTATTAAATATGATAAGCTCAAGGAGCTACAGATGGAAGATCGTACCTATGGATGGACTGTAGAAATGCAATTAAAGGCTTTAAAAAAAGACTTTTCATATAGAGAAGTGCCTATGAAATATAGAAATAGAATAGGTGTGTCAAAAGTTTCAGGTACCGTTAAAGGTGCTATCTTTGCGGGCGTTAAAATTTTAACTTGGATATTTAAATACGGTTTTAAAAAATGATATTGGTCTGGATTTGTATTGTAATTTACTCTATATCGCTAGTGTTGATATTATTTTATGCCTTTGCGCAGCTCAATTTGTTAATTAACTATATGAAAGCGCAAAAGTCAGTTGATCATGCTGCTTTATTAGACTTAAATGATCCTGACCAAGTTCCTTATGTAACGATACAATTGCCCGTATTTAACGAGGCATATGTAATGGATAGACTTCTAGACAATATTGTATTACTCGATTACCCTCGAGAAAAATTAGAAATACAAGTTCTTGATGATTCTACTGATGAGACTGTAGCGTCTACCGCTGCCCATATAGAACGACTTGCTGTAAATGGACTAGACATTGTCCATATTACTAGAACAGATCGTACCGGATATAAAGCTGGTGCCTTAAAAGAAGGTCTTGAGATAGCTAAAGGTGATTTAATCGCCATTTTTGATGCAGATTTCCTTCCAGAAGCTGACTGGTTACAAAAAACGATTCCGCATTTTAAAGATCCCGAGATAGGTGTTGTGCAAACCAGATGGGCGCACCTCAACCGTGATTATTCTATTCTTACCCAAATTCAAGCCTTTGCACTTGATGCCCATTTCACATTAGAACAAGTAGGTCGTAACTCAAAAGGTCATTTTATAAATTTTAATGGTACTGCCGGAGTGTGGCGCAAAGAAACGATATACGACGCAGGAAATTGGGAAGGTGATACCTTAACCGAAGATCTGGACCTGAGCTACAGAGCACAATTAAAAAACTGGAAGTTCAAGTATCTAGAACATGTCACTACACCAGCGGAGTTACCTATTATCATAAGCGCAGCTAGATCTCAACAGTTTAGATGGAATAAAGGTGGCGCAGAGAATTTTAGAAAGATGTTCAAAAGAGTGATCTCTTCTGAGATGTCTTTTAAATCAAAACTACATGGAATTCTACACCTTTTAAACAGTACTATGTTCTTAAATGTTTTGATTGTAGGGATTCTAAGTATTCCTATGTTGTACATTAAAAATGAATACGGCCACTTGAGAGAATATTTTATAGTAATGAGTTTCTTTGTAATCAGTACCATAATATTTTTCTTTTGCTACTGGTATATGTACAAGAAAACTTACGGTGGTGGTTTACAAAACTTCATTTCTTATATAGGAATGTTCTTTACATTCTTTTCCATAGCTATGGGCTTTTCATTTCATAATTCTATTGCGGTTCTTGAAGGTCACGCTGGTAAACGCAGTGAATTTGTGAGAACGCCTAAGTTTAATCTTAAAGCAGTAGGAGGCAACTGGAAAGCAAATAAATACCTGCGTAAAAAAATTAGTCCTCATGTGATCATTGAAGGAATGTTGATGCTATACTTTGCTTTTGGTATGTATTCAGCCTTTGTTGTAGGTGGAGCAGAAAAAAACGGTGATTTTGGACTGTTTCCTTTTCATTTAATGTTATTCATAGGCTTTGGATTTGTATTTATACGTAGCATTACAGAGAAGCAATAATGAAAAATAAGCTCGGTAATATTCTAGGTATTATCAGTTTAATCAGTGTAGTTTTATATGCTGTTTTTTTCTCGCTTTCGCGAAAGCAATTTCTGGAAACCTTTGTTATTTACAGCTTACTGTTTATAGGTCTGCTTGCTATTTATCAAATTAGTAAAAAGGCATTTGTTCAAGATCACAGGCTTTTACCTAAAAGATGGAGTAGTAAATTATTTGATTCTGATATTTTGTTATTTGTATTGTTTGTAGGTGTTTTTCTAAGACTAACACTACTGACATATACGCCTAATCTATCACAAGATTTCTTTAGATTTTTTTGGGATGGGCACCAATTATTAAATGGTTATAATCCCTACCTTTATTTACCAGACGAAGTTATTGCCACTGATGCTTCTCATATCCCAAATGCAACTTTGTTACGCGCAAATATGGGTGCGCTTTCCAGTGGTCATTATACAAATTATCCACCATTAAATCAATTGTTATTTGCCGCAGCCGCATTTTTGGGAGGCAAAAGTATAGTTTTAACGATGGTATGGATGCGTGTTTTTATCATCCTTGCTGAGGTAGGTATTTTTATCTATGGTGTGAAACTACTCAACCTATTAGGAAAACCACCATATCTTATTCTGCTTTATTTTTTAAATCCGTTTGTAATTATTGAACTAACTGGTAATTTACATTTTGAAGGGGTTATGGCTTTTTTCATGCTGTTAGCTGTCTATAATTTGTTTGTTTCGAGACATTTAAGGAGTGCGTTATTCTTAAGTTATGGAATCCTTTTGAAATTACTTCCGGTAATTGCACTGCCTTTATTAATCAGGAGACTAAATATTAAGAAAGCCATCTTGTATTATTTATTTGTAGGTATTGTTATTGTATTAGGTTTTCTTCCTTTTTATAGTAGTGAGTTAATTGCAAAATATTCAAGCTCAGTAGGCTTATGGTTTGGTAATTTTGAATTCAATGCTAGTTTTTATTATATCATACGTGCCGTAGGTTATGAAATAACAGGTTATAATATTATACAGATTGCAGGTAAGATATTGCCTGTAATTACTTTCTTCTCAATTTTTGTAATCGCCTTAAAACGAAAAAATGAAGTTCCAGAAGTGCTATTAATCAGCATTGTTTATTCATACTTCATATACTTATTACTGTCAACAACAGTTCATCCATGGTATCTTACAATACCGTTGCTATTTTCTATCTTTACTAGGTATCGATTTATGCTCGTGTGGAGTTTTTTAATTTTTCTTAGTTATTTGACTTACTCTAATAACTCTTATACTGAAAACCTATGGCTTATACTACTAGAGTATGCTTTAGTGATCGCAATGTTTATGTATGAGTATTACAAAAAACCTAAAAATCATTCATTAGAGGTTGGAAACGTAGCAAAGTTGCCATAAAAATATAAGATTTTAAGTCATTGATCTAAATTTAGAATCACTTGATCGTCTTTGTCAATTTCTTCCATGGATTTATTTTTGTAAACCCTTGTCACTACTTACTTTCGCAGTCAAATTAATGATAGTGAATAGATTAATATTAGTATTATTAGGCTTATTTTCAATCAGTTTGACAGCTCAAAATGGTCCAGGTGGAGTTGGTGATTCATCCATCAATGGTCTTTGGTTAGATGCCAATACAATTGCAGTTTCTAATGGTGATCCTGTTCCTACTTGGAATGATACCTCAGGAAATGGTAATGATGCCTTTCAAACTGTAATATCTGATCAACCTTCATATATAGCAGCCTCTTCATTTAACTCATATCCAGCTTTAGACTTTAATAGATCTAGTTCTCAATGGATGCAGGTGGCAGATGCTCCAATTTTAGATGGAACTTCTTCTATCAATTATTTTGCAGTAGTAAGACCTACTAATTTAAGTGGTATCAATGCTATTGTTGCAAAGCGCAGAGAATATAGTGGTTTCAATTCAGATTATGCGTATACCTTTTTCTTTAATGGTACACCTCTCAATTTAGATATAAATACTGCAAACAATAGGTTCAATGCTTCTGGTTTTTCTTCAAATACAAATTATTTATTAAGCTTTGGATTTGATGGGGCACGATCATCTTCTTCAAGAAGTGTTATATCTAGAAATGGTGCGGTTATACGTACTAGTTCAGAGTCGTCAACAAGTATTATAGATTCTTCCTCTCCATTAACCATAGGTTTACTTAATGTAGCTGACGGTAGATATCTAGATGCAGAAATAGCTGAGATCATTCATTTTAATAGAGAATTAAACGCAACCGAATCTATCATTGTAAACAATTATTTATCAGCAAAATATGATATTTCTATAGCTTCAGCAATTGACTATTACACTCAGGATGATCCTGCAAATGGTGATTTTGATCATGATGTAGCTGGTATAGGTAGAGAACCAGGTACTTCTTTCCCTAGCGGACAACATTTAGATAGTCAGGGAACGGGAATCGTTCGTATATCATCTCCAACAAACATCGGTAGTGGTGATTATTTATTTTGGGGTAGAGATACAAAGAGTGGTGTTACTCCTAAATTTGTAATTAATACAGTTGACAACAATCTTATACTTGATACTAAATGGAGAGTTTCTAATGTGAGCAACGGCATAGGTGGAAATCTCAATTTTGAAATTGATCTAACAGGTGTTGTAGAACCGGACGGATGCGATGATTTACAGCTCATTATTGATAACGACAGTGATTTTAGTTCTCCTAAATTTCCTGAAACACTTTCATTATCTGGCACCATAGCAACTGCAATCACTGAAGTAGGTTTTGATGATGGAGATTATTTTACTATAGTTAGAAATAACGTTGTTATATATGATGGTACTACATGGTTCAATGGTTCGGGTTCTGGTAGTATACCAGATCTAACAGATAATTGTAAAGATCTATATATTCTTTCTGGACCTAGAGTAGACCTAGGAAATTTTAGTGTACGATCTATACAGCTATTTGGTAATGCTAGGCTGCGTGTAAACAATGATGAAGTTGCTATTGTAGAAAATGGCATTTTTATCGATACTAATGCTAGAATTATTTTACGTGGCAGGTCACAGTTAATACAAAACCATACTGGTGCTAATTTAAATTCTGGTGATGGAATTTTAAGGGCTAGACAACAAGGTACTGCTAATAGATACAACTATAATTTCTGGAGCAGTCCTGTCCATAGATCTGGTAACTGGCAATTACAGTACTTACAAAATGGAAATGGTCCTGTCTTATTTTCACCTATTTCAGAAGCAAATCCGTCAGCAGGAGATAATCCGCTTACATTGAGTGGACGATGGCTATACACTTACAATGGAGCTAGAAATGATTATAATGCATGGAATTATATAGGAGCTTCTGGAGCTATCCTTCCTGGAGAAGGTTACACTATGAAAGGTAGTGGAATAGGCACTGGAACCTATAATTATTTGTTTGATGGGACACCTAATAGTGGTGATATTTCTATTCCCGTTACTGCAAATGGATCTGTATTAGTAGGAAATCCATATCCTAGTGCGCTAGATATGAATCAATTCCTGTCTGATAATGCTGCAAATACTACTGCCACGGCATATTTCTATGAACAATTTGACACAAATAACTCTCACTTATTAAACGAGTATCAAGGTGGATATGCTACCAGAAACTTAATGATGGGAACACCAGCGACTGCAGACACAAGTGGTTTGACAAGTGGATTAGGTACTGCATCAAAACCTGCTCCTAATCAGTATACCGCAGTTGCACAAGGATTCTTTATGGACACTACTACAGGTGCTGATATTGTTTTTAACAATGATCAAAGAGATTTTGTGAGAGAAAACGATGCAACAGGTTCTGTCTTTTATAGAGCTTCAGGAAATTCAAACCCTGCATTAATAGGCGATTCTAGAACTACTATAACTCTTTCATTTAGTAAGCCTAATGCCTACGTAAAATACATAGGCTTGGGTTATGATTCAAGAGCAACATATGGTGTTGATAATGGATTTGACGCCATAGATAAGAATGATGAGCCCGATGGGATGAGATGGTATCTCAATCAAGAGGATTATATCATACAGGCACTACCACAATTTAATAAGGCAGATGTACTTCCTTTGCGATTTAATATTGAAAATGCAGGTAATTACACCATAGGTATAGAAAGTGTGAAGAACGATCCTGGTAATTTACAAATTTATTTATTCGATCAATTAACTGGCGTAGAATATAAACTAAATGATGGTCCAGTGAATTTAACTTTGCCTATCTTGAATCAAGTAAGTGATCGTTTTTCCATTCGTTTTGAATCTATAGCTACTTTGACTGTAGAAACTACAGCGTTAGAAAACGTTAGCGTTCAATTTTTGAATAGAGAATCTGTACTGGAAATTAGGAACGCTACAAATTTATCAATAGAAAAAGCACAAGTCTTTAGTATGAATGGTCAGTTGCTTCATATCATTAACGAGCCTAAAACTCACACAGGCTTGAACCTCTCTTCTGGAATTTATATCGTGCAGTTGATGACTCAAAACGGACTGCAAAAAAGCGAGAAGTTCATTGTAGAATAGTAGGATTTTTGTTCCGCTTTCGCGAAAGCGAAATAAATACATTCTTCATCTAGGATTACTATCTTTGACATCACAAAGAGAGTAATTATGAAGCAAGTCATCATTTTTTTATTAGTACTAATACTGGGATTCTTAGTCTATGATTTTTACAAAGACTGGGAACGTTTTCATGCACCTAACTATTTCTACGAGTCTAGTGATGAGGTGGATCTGAATTATTATGATAAAATGACAGTATGGGATTATGAAGAGGCAATTCAAGACTTGAATACCTATGTGAAATTACAGTGGACTGCAAATGATATAGACGTACGATCTCCCGAAAAGGATAATCTAGAAACTCAAAATGCTGTAAAGGGCTATGCACAGAAACTAGCCAAAGTCAAATACCTAGAAAAAAAGTTAGTTTCCTCTGCAATTCACAAAGCAGAAGGTTTAACTAATGCTGAAATTAAAAAGATCAATTCAAACGATTTTAAATCAAAATCTGCTCCAGATGATGATCCTAAACAAATTTTAAAACAATTATTTAGTGATCAATCAGCCATAAGCAAAAAATTAGGTTCTAGAAGTGCTCTAATTTACGAGACGCAAAAATTATTAGTCGCTAAAGGTTATGCCATTCCATTAGACGGTGTTTTTGCTCAAATCACCAGTACCGCACTAGCAGATTTTGAATCAAAAAACAATCTTTTCCCAGATGGGAAAATAGATATACTAACTTTTGAGGCTTTATTAAAGTAGTTTTTAAGGTATTGTATTTCAGAGTTTTGACATGTTTGTCATAAGAATGACGTAAACAAGTCTGCACTATAATTTGTTCTTCAAATGACTTCATTCTTAGGTTTGTTTCACTAATTTTAATTCATGAAAAAGATGAACCCAGTAGGTACTAAAATCAAAGAAATACGTCTCAAAAAGGGTATGTCTCAAGAGGAGCTTGCGACAGAATCTCAAGTCAGTTTACGAACCATTCAACGTATCGAGAACAATGAAAATGAACCTCGAGGTAAAACAATGCAGCTTATTTGTGAAACGCTGGATATTAACATTGAAGAGTTGCTTGATTACGGTAAGCATGAAGATCATCAGTTTTTAATGTTTTTTCATTTGTCGGTTTTAGCGGGCGTATTTATTCCAATCGGGAATATTCTTTTACCTCTAATTCTATGGATGACTAAAAAAGATAAAATTCAAGGCTTGCAGAAAATAGGAGCGAGGTTGCTTAATTTTCAGATTGTTTGGACTTTACTTTCATATCTATTGCCTGTAATTATAGTTGGCTCGCAATTTTTTAATAAAGAGTTAATACCGTTAAGTGTGCGTTCTGTGGTGTATATTTATTTTATAATTAGCCTTATAAATTATGTCTTTTCCATAATTTTCGCTTTAGCAAATCGAAGCGGTAAAAAAATCACCTATCCAAGTATTATTCCTATGATTAAATAAAAAAAGGTTTCTTATGCTTTATAAGAAACCCTTTTACAATTTTAATTTTAGGCAAGGCTTACTTTTTACTCACCTCATATAAATCAGTCCTGCGGTCTTTTAAATTCTTAACTGCGCCGTAATTGTGCAGTTCTTTTAATAAATCTAGATCTACATCGGCCACAAGAATCATTTCTGTATTGGCTGTAGCTTCTGCCTTAACGCCATTTGATGGGAAAGCAAAATCACAAGGCGTGAATACAGCACTTTGCGCATAAGAAATATCCATGTTTTCTACCGCAGGTAAATTCCCTACGCTACCTGCTATCGCTACATAACATTCATTCTCTACCGCTCTAGCTTGAGAGCAAAGGCGTACACGAGCATAAGCATTTTGTGTATCTGTCAAGAATGGTACAAAAAGAATTTGCATCCCTTCTTGTGCCATAATACGACTCAATTCTGGGAATTCACTGTCATAGCAAATCAAGATTCCTATTTTACCACAATCGGTGTCAAAAGTCTGGATCATACTTCCACCTTGTAATCCCCATACTTTTTGCTCATCTGGCGTCACATGTATTTTTTCATAACGTCCTATCGTTCCATCGCGACGGCACAAATTCCCAACATTGTACAATTGTCCATCAATAATTTCAGGCATGGAACCTGTAATAATGTTGATATTATATTTAATGGATAATTCAGAAAACTTGTTTCTTATCATCTTAGTATATTTTGCTAGTTCTCTAATAGAATCACTAACACTCAACTTATTGTAAGCAGCCATTAAAGGCGCGTTAAAATACTCCGGGAATAAAGCAAAATCAGATCTGTAGGCAGCTACCGCATCTACAAAGTATTCTACTTGTTGCATCAACTCATCAAAACCAGAATAAGGGCGCATTTGCCACTGGATTAATCCTAACCGTACCGTGCTTTTTAATGCTGTGGTTTCTGTAACTGGTTTTGTATAGTAAATATTATCCCATTCTAGTAATACCGCATATTCCATAGAGGCTTTATCACCATCCAGATAGTTTTTAAGAACACGAGAAACATGGAAGTCGTTTGATAATTGAAAGTTTAGGACAGAGTCTGTAATCTCTTTATTGCGCACTTTTTCAATGTACTCCTTAGGCGTCATATCACTCGCGTGATTATGATAGTTAGGAATACGACCGCCAAAGGCAATACCTCTTAAATTCAAATTCTCACACAGCTCTTTACGGTAATCATATAAACGACGACCTAATCGCATACCGCGATATTGTGGTTTTATAAATACCTCAATTCCATAAAGTACATCACCATCATCATCGTGCGTGGTGAACTTGTAATTTCCGGTTACTTGCTCATAAGTGTACTGACCACTGAAATCGTTATACTTTACCACTATAGAAAGCGCACAAGCTACGATCTCTTCATTCACTTTGAGGACAACTTGACCTTCTGGGAATTTATCTATAAGCGTTTTGATCTGTTCTTCTCGCCAGTAAGAATCTGGTAGATTACTATAAGAATCTATCATTGCATGTTTCAACTCTTCATAATCCTTAAGCTGTAAAAACTCCAGATTTAAGTTGTCTATCTTACTCATATTTATATCACTCATGATGTGTTACTTATATTTAAATGTAATTGTAAGTCATTAATATTTCACAATTGAAACGTTAATATTTAAAGCATAAAAAACCTGTAAACCGCTATGTGTTGAGCAACTTACAGGTTTTGATTTTTGTTCCGCTTTCGCGAAAGCGAAGCCTAATATTTATTAAATCAAAATTAACCGCAATTAGAATTATAAAGTTCAACAATCTCCTTTAAATCTTTCTTTTTGAGTTCACGTTCTTCAAGTTGAACAACTACGGCAGGACAGTCACCAAAATATTTAGAAGCTCTTTTTTTAAAGCCTTTAAAGAGACTTATTTGATTAATCAATTTTGCTTCTTCATTTTCTTTTTGAACATATAACTCATTGTGCGTCATCCAATAATTATGATACATAGGAATATTTGTGCCTGTTTGATTCATAGGTCCGATAGCTCCTTGTGCATTTACGGTTCTGCCGTATAAGGAAATCGGTCCCACAACAATTTCTTCCATAAAGCATTTTTTGACCTTCTTTTTCCGTTTTTTATTTATTACTGGTACGTATTTAGCTGTTCTAGTGTTTTCTATTTTCTCACCATCTACCTTTTCTGTAAAAGAGATTGTAAAGACTATTTGTGATACTTCTGAAATATCATATTTAGTTTTTTTGGAACCTTTCTTTAACCTGAATTTTACTCTTTCCTTATGTTTAACAATACTTCCTACGCCACTATTTTGCATAGGTATGCTAGCTTCTCCTGTTAAAGTTTTTCCATTATTGAGACTTACAACCGCAGGAGTCCAACCATATTGAGCGTAGATTAAATTGGAAACTAATAAACTAACGATTAAAATAATATTTCTCATAAATTACATCTCTAATAAATAAGCAAAGATCAATGGTGCTACTATGGTCGCATCACTTTCTACAATAAATTTAGGTGTGTCTTGATCTAGTTTTCCCCAAGTGATTTTTTCATTAGGTACGGCTCCAGAATAACTTCCATAACTGGTCGTTGAATCAGATATCTGACAGAAGTAACTCCAAAACGGCGTGTCGGTACGTTCCATATCTTGATACAACATAGGCACTACACAAATAGGGAAATCTCCTGCGATTCCACCACCTATCTGGAAGAAACCGATTCCTTTCTGTGAGTTGTCAGTATACCAGTCTGCAAGGAAAGTCATGTACTCGATACCGCTTTTTACAGTACTTGCTTTTAACTCGCCTTTTAATACATAACTGGCAAAAATATTACCCATCGTACTGTCTTCCCAGCCTGGAACGACGATTGGTAAGTTAGCTTTGGCAGCGGCATACATCCATGAGTTCTCAATAGGGATTTCATAATACTGTTCTAGGACACCACTTAAAAGTAGTTTGTACATATATTCATGCGGGAAATAACGCTCGCCTTTTGCCTCTGCATCTTTCCATATTTTTACGATGTGTTCTTGTAATCTTCTAAAAGCCTCTTCTTCTGGAATACATGTGTCGGTTACACGGTTGAGTCCTTTTTCTAGTAAATCCCATTCGTCTTGCGGTGTTAAGTCGCGATAATTAGGCACTCTCTTATAGTGGCTGTGCGCTACTAGATTCATCAAGTCTTCTTCTAGGTTGGCACCTGTACAAGAAATGATATGTACTTTATCCTGACGAATCATCTCGCCAAAAATCTTTCCAATCTCTGCAGTACTCATTGCTCCAGCAAGTGAAACTAGCATTTTAGAGCCTTGGTTTAATTGTGCTTCATAACCTTTTGCAGCGTCTACTAGTGCAGCGCTGTTAAAGTGTAAGAAGTAGTTTTCTATAAAATCAGTAATAGGTTTTCCCATGATGTTTTTGAAGATTAATCTTCTATGTTTTTCATTTTTTTTAATCCAGATTTGGTAAAAGCATTATTTGCTTCATAACCATCTTCTCCTTCTAGAGCAATGTCTTTAAATTTATAGCTCAGCATTTTATAATATAGTTTTGCAGCAAGAAAATCTGATGATTTCTCTGATGGATTAGGACATAATTCAACAATGTCAAAACCTACCACGTTCTTCTCTGCAAATACCATTTTTAAGAAATCTAATGTTTCATACCAGAAGAGCCCACCAGGTTCAGGCGTGCCCGTAGATGGACATATCGATGGGTCAAAAGCATCTAAATCGATGGTAATAAATACATTTTCTGTAAGTGCTTCAGTAGCTTTCTCTTGCCAGTAGTCATCTTGAACCATTTCATGTGCAGAAAATATTTTATCGTCATCATTAATACCTACTTCTATACTATCCATAGAGCGTATTCCTACCTGCACTAGGTTTGTTTTCTGACTTGCTTCATAAACGGCGCAGGCGTGATTACAACTACTACCATCGTATTCTTTTCTTAAGTCTGCATGAGCGTCTATTTGTAAAACACTTAGATTTTCATACATATCGTTAAAGGCGCGTATGCTTCCGATAGAAATAGAATGTTCTCCACCGAAAAGGGTTACAAACTTATTTTTCTTGATATACTTTTTAGCAGTTGCGTGAACGGCATCTACCATTGCTTCTGGCGAGCTATTTTCTGTAACAGGATTTGCAAGAAAGACTCCATGATGATACACTTCTGTATCCGTTTCAATATCGTATAATTCCATATTTGCACTGGCGTCTAGAAAAGCTTCTGGTCCTTTATCTGCGCCTTTTTGCCAGGTGCTTGTTCCATCATAAGGAACTGGAATTAAAACGATTGATGCATTATCGATTCCAGCATATTCATCTGGAATTCCTGCATAGTTTGAATTACTCATGTCTTGAAATTAAAAGTTTGTTTTAAAGTTAATCGATTTATATAAAATATTAATATCCTAATATATCTAGCATTTGTTCTGAGCTTTGTTGCTCTTTAAAAACTCTAGTTTGTATAGCGCCATTTTCATCGCGGTCTATTAAAATATGTTTAGGTGCTGGTATTAAACAGTGTTGTATACCGCCATATCCACCTATGCTTTCTTGATATGCTCCAGTATTAAAAAAGCCTATGTAAAGCGGTCTATCCTTATGATATTTGGGTAAATAGATAGCGTTAACGTTTTGCTCGCTGTTGTAATAGTCATCACTATCGCAAGTTAGTCCACCTAATAATACACGCTCATATTCCTCATTCCAGCGGTTTAAGGCTAGCATAATAAAGCGTTTACTTATTGCCCACGAGTCTGGTAAGGTTGTGATAAATGAACTATTAATCATATTCCACTTTTCACGATCATTTTGTTGTTTTTGATACAACACTTTGTAGATCGCACCACCACTTTCACCTACTGTAAAAGAACCGAATTCTGTAAAAATATGTGGTACGTCCACATCTGCCTCATCACACACCTGCTTTATTTGAGTTACAATCTCATTAATCATGTACTCATAGTCAAATTCAAATGCAAGTGAGTTCTTAATCGGGAAACCACCACCTATATTGAGACTGTCTAATGAAGGGCATATTTTCTTAAGGCTTATGTATACTTTGAGACATTTGTGTAATTCATTCCAGTAATATGCGTTATCACGTATTCCGGTATTAATGAAAAAATGAAGCATCTTAAGAGATACCTGTTGGTTCTCCTGAATCTGATTTTTATAGAAAGAAAGAATGTTTTTATAACCTATGCCTAAACGACTGGTATAAAATTCAAACTTTGGCTCTTCCTCACTGGCAATGCGTATTCCTACTTTAAACTTCTTATCAGTAACATTAGTTAATAAGTTCAGTTCTTCGTAGTTGTCAATGATAGGAATACAATTCTTGTGACCAGAGTTGATCAAATCTGCAATATTATCTATGTACTTTTCACGTTTAAAACCATTACTGATGATATAGGTGTCGTCTTTAATTTTACCTTCAGCTTTCAGGCTTTTAATAATATCTATATCAAAAGCACTGCTGGTTTCTAGATGTATATCATTACTTAATGCCGTATCAAGTACATGTTTAAAGTGTGAGCTTTTTGTACAATAGCAATAGTGATATTTTGCTTTGTAATCCGCTTTCGCGAAAGCGTCATTAAACCATTTCTGTGCACGCTGAATATTATCAGAGATCTTAGGTAGATATGTAAATTTTAAAGGAGAGCCGTACTGCTCAACTAGGGCCATGAGATCAATATCATGAAATTTTAATTGCCCTTTATTCAATTCAAACTCCTCAGTAGGAAAGAAGTACGTTTGATCTATGAGATCAATGTATTTTGTATTCAATATGTAAACTAATATAATTTATTAAGCAACCACTCAATTTTTGGGTTGATTAAATGTAAACAAGTTGAAGTTAATACAATGTTAATTTATCACTATATCATTTTGAGATTGATCACCTCTTGTTCAGTTAATTTACGGTAGTGGCCTCGAGGTAAATCTTTTTTTGTTAAACCTCCTAAAACAACTCTATCTAGGACCTTAACTTCATAACCTACAGCAGTAAACAAATTTTGAACGATGTTGTCCTTACCACTAAAGATCTCTATACCTATCTCGTTATTTTTACCGTTTTCTATATAATTAATATCCTTGATCTCAATTATTTCTTTATCGATCATTATGCCTTTACGCAATTGCATTAAGTGTTCATGCTTGAAACTACGGTCCAAAGCAACTTGATATATTTTACGTAATGGTTGTTTAGGGTTATTCAACTTATTTGCAAGTTCTAGGTCATTTGTAAAAAGCATAAGCCCTAGGGAAGCACGACCTAATCTACCTACAAAGTGCAAGCTGTTAGGACTGGCATTTTCCATAAGATCAAGAACTGACTTTGAAGAGCGTTCTCCTTTGCGAGGCGAGTTGAAACCTTTAGGTTTATTAAGGATGAAGTATTCTTTCTTAGTAGGCTGTATAGGACGATCGTCAAATCTTACTTCATCACCAGGCATAACTTGATAACCCATTTCTGTAACAGGTTTACCGTTTACAGAAACACTTCCTGCTTTAATATAAATATCTGCATCACGACGGCTACACAATCCAGAATTTGCGATGTATTTATTTAATCTGACGCCGTCTTTATTAGTTTTTCTTTTGGAGAAACTCTCTGCTTTTTTACGTTCTATGTACTGTTTTTTTGTAACAGGATTTCCAGATCGTGAGGTGCCTACCACTTGATTTTTACCACCGCGAGTGGTTTTACGTTCATCACCATCTTTGCTTGACGGAAAAGATTTTCCTTTGCGGTCATTACTATTTTTATTAGCAGCACTTTTACCGTCGCGGCGTCCTTTACCTTTATTCTTTGATCCTTCGCTACCTCTATTCATCGTATTCAAATTTTTTGCAAAGATAGCTTTTTAGAGTTTTGAAAATCAATAGAGAATACAATTATCCATAAAACTATATAATCCATTAATGGACTGAAATTTTGATAGGTCTATAAATTAAGAATATATCTTACATTCCTGTTCTTATAGCTTCTACAGGATCAAGTTTTGCAGCAATAATGGCAGGGACTATACCTGCAATTAAACCTATCGTCGCACTTATAGATGTACCGAGTAGTACATTAGAGCTAGACAGTACAAAAGTAAAATCTTCTGTAACGCTGTTTGCAATTATACTAGCTATCCAGACAAACAATAAGCCAAAGAGCCCGCCAAATAAAGCTAGGATAATAGATTCAAATAAAAACTGGGAAAGAATAAAACGTCTTTTAGCACCTAGGGACTTTTGTATACCTATTAAGTTAGTACGTTCTTTAACGCTTACAAACATGATATTTGCGATTCCAAAACCACCTACCAAAACAGAAAAGCCAGCAATCACAGCGCCTACTAAGGTAAGTGTGCTTGTTACAGTGTCCAGTAAGTCTGATAATCCTTTTATAGGGTTTATGAAAAATGTGCTTAGTTCGCCATCTTTTAAACCACGGTAAATTCTTAATTTTTGCTCAAGAGTTGCAATAAATTCATCCTGATCAACATCCTTTTTAGGTTTTACAATTACTGCAGGAAGCCTCGATCTATTATTATCTCCATAGATTTTTCTAACAAAACTTACTGGAACATAAGCGCTACCGTCTTTAGGCGGCCCGACGCTCAATCCTTGACCTACTTTTTCTAATACACCTATTACAGTAAATTTATTACCATAAAGTCGTATACGTTTACCTATAGGGTCACTATCACCGAAAAGGCTTTTTGCAACCTCATACCCCAAAACGGTAACTGGACTACCATTATTAGACTCTGCGCCATTAAAAAAACGACCATCCTCAAGTTTGAGGTTTTCAATGTCATAATAACTATCAGTTCCTGGTATAATATTTACATTAGTTGCAGTATTGTCTTCAAATTTTATGTTCTCTGGAGCAGAAAAAATTGTGTACGTAATTACATCAATATCTTCCATGCTACTTTCTAGCATTTGATATTCATCATAAGAAATATTAGGAAAATTCTCGTACTGATAAGGCTCTAATTGTGTTGGCCCAAAAGATTGCCTAGTCACATAAATCGTAGAAATATCCAGTGAGCTCAATCCGTCTTTAAATTCTTTTTCTAAAGAATCGACTGCCGCAAGAATACTGATAATCGCAAAAATTCCGATAGTTACACCTAGTAAGGATAAAAATGTACGCAGCAAATTGGTGCGCAAGGCATTCAATGCAAAAAAGAAACTTTCCTTTAAAACTCTTAGATAAATGAGCATGAATTGGCTTTAATTTTTTTAGCTAGTTAAAATAGGCTTTCTCATTGGACAAGATAATGGTAGAAATGTTACAATAAAAATGGTTTAATGTTACGCTTTCGCGAAAGCGGACTCTCAACCATCTTAAAACCGTATTTCCTATCTTATATTTGTAAACTAAATGTAACACTTTTGGAAGATAATTTTAAACTAACGAGTTCTTTGGACTTAAAGCAGTCCATGGTAACTAAATGGCAAGCGCCGTCTAATATTGCACTGGTTAAATACTGGGGTAAATACGGAATGCAATTACCGGCAAACCCTTCTTTAAGTTTTACATTAAATCAGTGTCGCACGATTACTAAAGTAAATGTGAAAACTGGAGAGCATGGTTTTTCTATAAGTTATGATGGAGTAGAAAAACCGGAGTTTGCACCTAAGATCAAGGCCTACTTTGAGCGCATTCAAGATTACTGCCCTTGGATTTTAGATTACTATTTTGAGATAGATACACATAATACGTTCCCGCACAGCTCTGGAATAGCAAGTAGTGCCAGTAGTATGGCTGCGCTGAGTGCTTGCGTGATGGATTTTGAAGCGCAACTAACAGGTCAAGCTATAGATTATCATAAAATGTCTTTTCTTGCACGCTTAGGCTCAGGAAGTGCTTGTCGTAGTTTAAAAGGTGAAGCTGTACAATGGGGCGAGCATAAAAATACTGCTGACGGATCTAATTATTATGGAGTTGATAAGAGTGATTTGTTGAATCCTATTTTTCAAGACTATCAAGACACTATTTTATTAGTAGATAAGGGAGAAAAGGTCGTGAGTTCTACCGTAGGCCATGATTTAATGAACGATCATGCTTATGCATCAAGAAGGTTTGAACAAGCTCATGAAAATCTTGCAACCTTGAAAACTGCTTTAAAAGAAGGAGATTTAGAGACATTTATTAAGATTACAGAAAGTGAGGCGCTTACCTTGCATGCGATGATGATGACTTCTCATCCTTATTTCATTTTGATGAAACCTAATACGCTGTCGATCATAGAAGCTATATGGGCTTATAGAAAAGAAACGGAAATACCAGTCTGTTTCACACTAGATGCAGGAGCAAACGTTCACATGTTATATCCTAAAAAATATAAAGATAGCGTCGATAAGCTGATTAACAACAAATTGGCGCAATATTGTCAAAACTCTCATTATATTTGTGATGAAATAGGCACAGGCGCAACTAAGGTGCAAACCTCTTGATTATGAAAGGACCATTATTTTATTCTAAGATTTTACTTTTTGGGGAATACGGTATCATTAAAGATTCTAAAGGTCTTTCTATACCATATAATTTTTATAAAGGAGCCCTAAAAATTAGCACCGATTTATCAGATCAAGCTGCGCAATCTAATAAAAATTTAGAACGACTTGCTACTCATATTGAAACACTACAAGAAACTGATCAAGAATTTCCGAGATTTGATATCGCGAGTTTAAAAAGCGATGTAGAAGCTGGAATGTATTTTGACTCTAGCATACCTCAAGGTTATGGAGTAGGAAGTAGTGGCGCGTTAGTAGCCGCTATTTATGATAAATATGCCATTGATAAAATCACGGTTCTTGAAAATCTTACAAGAGAGAAATTACTCGTTTTGAAAGATATCTTCGGTAAAATGGAGAGCTTTTTTCACGGTAAGAGTTCAGGATTAGATCCGCTTAATTCTTATTTGAGTTTACCTATACTTATCAATTCTAAAGAAGATATTGAGCCAGCAGGAATTCCATCGCAACTTGCGACAGGAAAAGGAGCTGTTTTTCTTTTAGATAGTGGTATAGTAGGAGAGACCGCACCTATGGTAAATATCTTTATGGAGAATATGAAGCAAGAAGGCTTCCGTTCTATGTTAAAAGACAAATTTGTGAAGTACACAGATATGTGTGTGGAAGATTTCTTAAGTGGCGATGTAAAAGGACTTTTCGGTAACGTTAAGAAACTTTCTCATGTGGTTTTAGATAACTTTAAGCCTATGATTCCTTCTCAATTCCATGAATTATGGAAAAAAGGATTAGATACTGGAGACTATTATTTGAAATTATGTGGTTCTGGCGGTGGTGGTTATATCCTAGGATTTACTGAAGATCTAGAAAAAGCAGAAAAGACTCTTGAAGACTATAAACTAGAAGTTGTTTATTCTTTCTAACAGAAACTTTATTATATAAAAAAACGCTCAATTTAAAAGTTGAGCGTTTTTTATGGACGTAAAACTTTCCTTTCCTTTCTATAAATTAAATTTCATTAAAACGCTGGATTAAGCTTTTCTATAAAACTCAATGGCTTCTTTAATGCGTTCAATGCGGTTTTCTGGATCTGGATGAGTACTTTGAAATTCTGGCGTGCGGTTAGGGCCACCGGCAGCTTTAAGAATTTTCATAACGCCTATCATCTCGTATGGATCAAAGCCAGCATCCATCATCATTTTAACACCTAGTTCATCACTTTGTAGCTCATCATCACGCCCATATTTCATCGTTAGCATTTGTGCAATGGCAGCTGCTGCTTCACCACCGCTACCATCAGTTCCTACACTTACTCCAGTAATAACTCCTTGTGCTAGCCCTTGCTGGCTCATTCTTTGTGCACTATGTTTGGCAACGACATGACCTATTTCATGACCTAACACGCCCGCTAGTTGATCTACATTTTCCAGTTGTTGATATAAGGCGTAGGTTATAAAACACTGTCCACCTGGTAAAGCAAATGCATTGATGGTTCTATCATCTGCTAGCAAGTGAAAATCATATTGATAATTGGTACTTTTACCTATACTGCTGTTCACTAATTTTGCTCCTACAGCATCTACAATATCTTGATATTCTTGGTTAGGGTAAAGACCACCATGCTGCTCGATCATGCTAGGTGTGGCTTGAAGTCCTAGTGCAATTTCTTCGTCAATGGTTAAGTCTATATATTGTTTTTCGCCAGTGTGTTCATTAGTCTCTGCGCTCCCGAAATACTTAATTACCGCAAATGCGACAATGGCTACTCCTATGAATAACTTTAATTTTCCGCCTCCTCGTCTCATTTGCTTTAATTTTTAAGTAAAGGGTTTACACCTTTTATGTGTTCTTCTAGATAACGCTGGATTCTTTGATCGCTAATTTTATCCATTCCCATGATATTTTCAGATCTTAAGAAAGATAGTAAATCTATGTGTTTAAGGTAGTTGTTATACCGCTTTCGCGAAAGCGGAACATAACTATAATGCCACGGCTCGTATTTAAAGCCAGTGCGCCTATCATTCATAGTGTAAACTAATTCAAAACCATGTGCAGAAGCGTTTTTTTCCATCCAATCTTTGAGCTTGCAAAAAGGACCAGTACCATGAAATTTTGACGGAACCAAAACGTCGCCGTTATAGTTTGCGTTTGTATCAATGATATCTATGTCAGTACCCCAATGATGCCTTGAAGTCCCTGGAACAGTGCTGTATTCCACGATTTTATCAAAAATGGCATCAGGTTCAAGACCTTGAGACTCGTACTTTTTATACTTACGATTCCAGATTTGAGTCTGTCGCTTAAAGCTTCTATAACCAGAAACGACGCTTATTTGAATACCGTTTTTTGCTGCGTCTTCTTTCATTAAATTAAACGCAATTTGTACTTCTTTCTCTAGCAGGTTTTTGGGATTAGGACTTTGCCCGGTCAGTTTTTCTATATCAACCTTTTGTGGTTGAAACAAGAGCAGTAATAATAAAAATGCACAAGATCTCATCATAATAATTTCATCATTTTGTGATGGTCGCCCACTTGAGGAATCATAAAAGGTTCGCTAACGATTTCATATCCCATTTTTTCATAAAAAGAAATCGCATTTACTCTTGCATTAAACCAGAGCCCTTGTACCTGTTTATCTTTGAGGAGCTTTTCTGCATGTTTTAAAAGCTTTTTTCCTACTCCTTTTCCTTGAGCTATTTCTAGTACAGCCATGCCTCGCAATTGATAACAATGATGTAGTTTGATGTGTTTGATTTGCTCTAAGTCAATATCTTTATTCATTAAAAATGTAGCAACACCTATAATTTTATCTTTTTCAAAGGCTCCTAAATGGAATGTAGTACCAAGCTCATCGCCTGAAAAACGACAGTCTTCTACAGGTCTTCCTTTACGTAAAACAGCATGCCTTACTGGGTAGGTTTCTCTTGAGGTAATAGGAATTATTTGTATCATTTTTTAACAGTGTTAAAATAATGATTTTTATTTATTTGATAATGTCTTCCTGGTTCTCTTTCTTCCCAATAAAACCTGTGCTCTAAACTCATGCCTAAACGTCGTGCAACTTTTTGAGAACTGTAATTTAATTCATGTACTTGTGCGACAAGAATATCTAGTTGATGATCCTCAAAGCCATGTCTTACCACTTCTATTCCAGATTCTGTGGCGTAGCCATGACCCCAATATTTTCTCATGAATCGATATCCTATATCTACAAAATCGGCGCTTTTGTGATATTTAAGTCCTGACCATCCTAAAAACGCATCATCTGACTTTCTTATGACAGCGATTCTTCCCATGTGATATAATTGGTACTGACTGTTCTTATTTGTATTATAATCTATAGCAAATTCTTGCGCTGCTTCTAGATCTTTAAAAGGAACGTCACCAGTATACCGCATCACTTCTTCATCGTTATTGAGTTCAAACAAATAGGGTGCGTCCTCTTTTATAAAGGGACGTAGATAGAGACGATCTGTTTCTAGTTCAAGTTTCATACTCTTACATCGTTCCAGTCTTGATTCTTGTCAAAAAGAACCTCTGCAAATGGACATAGCGGATTAATCTTATGGCCGTTTTCTTTTGCATACTCATAACTGCGTTCTACAAGTTTACTGCCGAGTCCTTTTCCTTCTTTCTTACGATCTACCTCTGTATGATCAATGGTCATGACATTATCATTTAATGAATAAGTCAATTCTGCTATGGTATTATCATTTTCTTTGATGTAAAAAATACCTCTAGATTCGTTGTGATTGTGTTTTATGGAGTTCATATTTAGAAAGTTTAATTTTATAGTTGTGCAAAGTTATAACCTGTAGCAACTTCTATTGCTATTTGATCTTTTTTAAAAATCCTAGCGGTAAGATTACCACAAAGAATCTCTTCTTTTCCTTCTACTCTGATGTAGCTACCTTCACGTAAACCTACCACAGGTAGTGAGTTGTATGCATGAAACTCTTTAATTCTTTGTTCGCGAGTTTCGCCCATATGAGTTGATGAAGGATCAGGATCAAGATAATGTGCATTAATATTATAACCTATGGCTCCGGTAGTTTTGAAACTAGAAGGCATCACTATAGGCATGTCATTTGTGTTTCTCATATTCAGACCACAAATATTGCTTCCGGCACTCGTTCCTATATAAATAGCTCCATCGTACATCTTCTTGCGTAAGGGAACCATTAAATTTAAATCGTGAAGCATTTTAACAAGAACAAAAGTATTGCCTCCACCAGTAAAGATCGCTTTTGCATCTTCCAGCGCTTGTTTAGGATCGGCAAATTCATGGATTCCTTTTACTTCAGTATCAGTGTTTGCAAACGCCGTTTTTAC
>NZ_MAAX01000210.1:0-4448 GCF_002162835.1 Nonlabens dokdonensis | reverse complement strand
TGATCATGTTTCTCATGTGTAGGTTTTTACTAGGTTAAACATCGTTAAACTCAAACAATGATAGAATTATTTAAGCGTTATTTGTAGTAATAATAATTTTTTGACATTATTTTAAGTCAAAAAGAATTCTAGGATTCATGAAAAATATTCTACTTCTCATATTTTTTGCTTGCTCTTTTTCATATGCTCAAAAAGAACGTATTCAAATACAAGGTTCACTAACTAGTGAATCTAATGAGCCACTTCAAGGAGTGACTGTCTTTAATCAGGCAGCTCTAGAAGGAACTATTTCTAATAAGGAAGGTAATTTCTTTATTTATGCTAGAGAAGGTGATAAACTTTCATTTAAAGCCGTTCAATTTGAACCTTTTTCCCTCAAAATTACAGAGAAAATAATTGAAGATAAATTGGTGAAGATCTCACTTAATGAAGGAGTAAATGAGCTGGATGAAGTGGTGATTCAAGACGGGCTTATGCGCATCCCAGTAAAAAAACTTACTTATGTAGATACTAAAGTTGATGAGGTAAGCGAGTTCAATAAAAATACAAGAGCAGTAGATCGTATGGAAAACACCTTTTCTGATCGAGTGCGACAACCAGAAGAATATGCAGTGCGAAATGAAGCTTTCAATCAGAATATGCCTCGCTTCAATATGACTAATCTTATAGGTGGACTGGCCATGCTTGCGCTTGGAACTTCTTTAAATGCTTTGAGTACTAATGTAGAAAAAGCTATTGATAATGGTCCTGAGAAACGACGAGAAGAGTTTGAAGTTTACATGCTTAAAAATAAATACAGTACAGATTACCTTTTAGATTATTTAAAACTGCCTAAGGAAGATCTTTACGAGTTCTTATATTTTGCTAAGGATCAGGGGTTAAACGAGTCTATGTTTGAGCCAGAAAGAGAACTAGATTTGTTACAATTCCTTTCAAATCAAGTAACTTTGTTTAAGGCAAAGAAAAATTACGTAAATAAAACAGAAGACATCTCACCTTCTGAAAATAAAAAAAACCAATGAAAACAAGACTATTAAAAACTAGCACGTACTTACTACTAAGTTTTTTACTTATTAATATGGTGGCTTGCGATAGTGATGACGACTTGCCAGTAGTGCAACCTGTAACTACAAATGTTTTTTGTTATGGACCAGATGCTGCTAGCTCCTTTGAAACGAGTGCCGCTTTTAATAATGAGGTTATTGAAGTTGCAAATAATGTTTATAGAACAACAGCCTTTGTAACAGATGGAAATATTACGGTAGATACAAATGGGGACTTTCAAGGAATAGGTGTTTTAATGGAAGTTGTACTTAATGGTAATCAGGACATCGCTTTTCAATCAGGAACTTACTTTATTGATGGTAGTCAGGATGCTGGAAAAGCTTATGTATCTTATGACCTTGATTATGATGCGACTAGTACAGATAATCGTGGTATACGTCTTACTACCGGATATATTAAAGTAAGGCCCTACCTTACAGGTTATGCTCTAGAAATAGAAGGAGAAGATATTAATGGAGATCGTTTTCATGGTATTTACTTAGGTAATGTCACAGAGATTTAGTGAAATCTTTTCCGAGTGTTTTTGGCATGAAAATCGTAATCATCATATGGACTAAATAACTATTATGTTTAAATTGTATAAAATTATGTGCATTACGGCTTTCTCATTAGCAAGCCTTACTTCATTTGCTTATGAAGACAATGCATATTATTCCTCATCATGTATGGAAGATTGTGATGGTTTCCGCTTTCGCGAAAGCGAGAACATTAATTTTCACAAATACTATATTTCGGTTTCAAATGCCACTTATAGCAAAGAAGCCAAAAGCGTGCAAATGATCACTAGGTTTTTTATAGATGATCTGGAAGATGTCATTAATGCACGTATTTCAAACCCAATTAAACTTGGTGATAAATCTACCATACAAGATGTCTACCCTTATCTAAAAGATTATCTGAATAAAAAGTTACAAGTTAAAATTGATGGTAAAAATACCATGCCTAATTTTCTAGGTGCCGAGTATGAGTCTGATCAAATAGTGCTTTATATTGAAATTCCTGCTGAGGATATTCCTGAAGAGATAACTATGAAGTTCAATGCGTTTATAGAGCTTTTTGAAGAGCAAAAAAATCTAGTACACTTGAAAATTAATGGTAAAAGAAAAACGATGCTGTTTGATATAAACAAGTCTACAGATTCTGTGAAGTTTTAGTTAAAAGCTTTAAAACTTACCCATTATTGTTAATTTAGCAAACCTTAATTTAAACTTTATACATGAAAGCTATTAAACTATTGTTTATCAGTATGATGCTGGTTTCTTATGGTTCTTTTGCACAAGAAGAAGAATCTAAAGAAGAGCCTAAAGCTGAAGAACATTACAACGTCAACAAATTCCGCCAACTTTATCAGGAATTTTCCACACCTAACCAGTACCGTAGTGCTAGTGGTGCGCCAGGTCCTAATTATTACCAGCAACGAGCTGATTATGAAATGGACATTAGACTAGATGATGATAATCATCATTTATATGGTTATGAAACAATTACTTATACTAACAATTCTCCAGATAATCTTGATTATTTATGGGTGCAGTTAGATCAAAATATGCGTGCTAAGGATTCTAAAACGCCTTTAATAGAAGGTGGTGGAGTACAGCCTTACATGCAACCAGCAGGTTTTGCAGGTGAATACTTAAGTGAGCCTTTTGATGGTGGTTTTAATATTAAGAAAGTACTAGATAAAAGTGGTAACCCATTAAAATACATGATCAATCAAACAATGATGCGTGTAGAGTTACCAGAGACTCTAGAAAGCGGTAAGAAATTTGAATTTGACATTGAGTGGGATTATAATATCAATGATCACGTAAATGGTCGTGGTCGTAGTGGTTATGAGCAATTTCCTGACGGTCATAGAGCTTATGTAATTGCTCAGTTCTATCCTAGAATGGCAGTTTACAATGATGTAGAGGGATGGCAAAACAGCCAGTTTTGGGGACGCGATGAGTTTGCATTGCCATTTGGTACTTTTGAAGTGAACATTACAGTTCCTGCAGACCACTGGTTAGACGGTACAGGTAAATTACAAAACCGTAAAGACGTTTACACAAAGCAAGAACTAGCGCGTTATGAGCAGGCTCAGAAATCTTTTGATAAGCCTGTAGTTATAAGAACACAGCAAGAGGCAGAGAAACTTGCAATGATGCCTGGTTCAAAGGAGACTAAGACATGGAAGTTAAAAGCAGATTATGTTCGTGATTTTGGATGGACTTCTTCTCGCCGATACGTTGCAGATGCGATGGCAGTTAAAGTAGGAGGAAAAGATATTATGGCTGTTTCTATCTATCCACCAGAAGGTAACCCATTATGGGAACAGTGGTCTTCTAGAGCAGTTGCTCAAACATTGAAGTCTTATTCCAGAATGACTTTTGATTACCCTTACCACAAAGCAATTTCAGTTCATGCAAAAAATCAAGGTATGGAATACCCAATGATATGCTGGAATTATGGTCGCCCTGATGCAGAAGGTAATTATTCTGATCGTGTAAAATTTGGAATGATTTCAGTAATTATTCACGAGGTAGGACACAATTATTTCCCAATGATCGTAAATTCTGATGAGCGTCAGTGGACATGGATGGATGAAGGTTTAACAACTTTCACTCAGTACATCGCAGAGCAAGATTTCGGTGAGACTTATCCAGAAGCAATTGAAGGTCTTGATGCTTATCCTTCAAGAAGAGGTCCTGCAGCAAAAATTGTACCTTATATGGCTGGTGATCAAAAGTATATAGCACCTATTATGAGTAAAGGATTAAATACATATCAATTTGGATCAAATGCTTACGGTAAGCCAGCAACGGCTTTAAATATCCTGCGTGAGACTGTTATGGGACGTGAATTATTTGATTATGCTTTCCGTACGTATGCACAAAGATGGATGTTCAAGCACCCAACGCCGGAAGACTTTTTCCGTACGATGGAAGATGCTAGTGCTATGGATCTAGACTGGTTCTGGAGAGGATGGTTCTATACAACTCGTTACAACGATATGGGAATTAAATCTGTAGATAAGTACTTTGTTTCAAGCGAGAAAAACCAAGCTATGAAAGACCTTATGGCCGAAAGAAATATTCCAGAAGATAGAATACCGCCATTAGTTTACATGGTAAAAGAAGGAAGTGAAGACTTTAATGAAGACCTTAAAGGTAAAGAACCTGCTGAAGTTGTAGGTGAATTAAAAACTTTCATGATGGATAACTTTACTGCAGAAGAAAGAGCTTCAATGAAGACACCTAAATATTTCTACGAGATTACAGTAGAGAAGCCAGGTGGTCTTGTAATGCCTATCATAATAGAATATACCTATGCAGATGGAACTACTGAAACGGTTACTCATCCTGCAGAGATATGGAGATACAATGATAAAGAAGTAGGGTTAA
>NZ_MAAX01000054.1 GCF_002162835.1 Nonlabens dokdonensis | reverse complement strand
ATAAACACGCGTCTATTTTCCACATAAACTGGGAAAACATGCATGGCATTATTAGATAAGAAATCAGTATCCAGCAGTCTGACTTTTTCATTTTTTAAATTCTTGTAATAGGAATTTGCGATCTCATTTCTACGATCGTTGTCGCTATCGAGTAATGGTAATCTATTCATTAAAAAACCTGCCTGTAATGGATCAAGTCTTGAATTTACTCCTAAAACATCATTTAAAAATCGGCTTTCACGGCCATAATTAGCGATCTTACGACACATATTAGCGAGCTCAAGAACATTTGTAGTTATTGCTCCGGCGTCACCTATAGCTCCTAAATTTTTAGTGGGATAAAATGAGAAGGCACTTGCTCTAGCTATATTTCCAGATTTTATACCGCTGTTGTTTGTAGCGCCGTGAGATTGTGCAGTATCGCAGTAGATGTTTATGTTATTCGCTTTCGCGAAAGCGTACACCTCATCCTCCACCAGTTTACCGTAGATATCTACGACTACAATAGCATCATAAGAAATAGTTGTTTTTTCTAAAACAGAAGCCGTTAATATCAACTCCTCTACGTCTATAGGAATGGGCTTTAATCCCGCGTGAATGATACTTAAAAATGTTGCGATATAGGTATGGGCAGGCACTAATATTTTTGCATCCTTAGGCAAATTGCCCAGAGCAACCTCTGATTTAAGTATTATAGTAAGTGCATCTAGACCATTACCTGTTCCTATGCAATAAGAAGCTTCACAATACTCAGCAAAGCGATCTTCAAAACCCTTTACCCAATCTCCTCCTATGAAGCGTCCAGAATCATGAATTTGCTCAAATACCGCAAGATCTTGTTTTTTAAACCTATCATTTAAAGGTTTGAGATCTAAATATGGAATATAAGAATGAGTCATTATTGAATTTGCTTCTTAACGAATATAACACAAGAAAAGTGCATTAACTAAATGCTTCTACCATGTCTTGTAAATTTCCTGCTATCGCGATACCAGTCATTACAAATAAAAAGATATTAATTCCAATGCCTACATACTTTTTCCAGTGGTACGGTTCTTTTATACTCAGTATACTAAATACGAGTCCTAAAGTTACGGTTACCAGATACAAGGTCATTAAATATCCTGCGATATCATTAATATTATTAGTAGCTGTTCTAGCCGTCTGTGACAACAAGGTGAAAACCAGCAGCAGTATAGAGGAAATTATAGCGAAATGAAATGATTTTTTACTGTACTTCATCAATTGGGTATATACTGCAAACATAACGCCTTTTCAATTTATGGATAACACTACTTAACAGTGCTTAACTAGATACTAACATGACTTACTTCTCTATAGGCGTAAATTTGTACCATCATAAGATTAGAAGTTCAAGTTTAGATTATTGAATTAGCCCTTTATAATGGTAAACTACTGAAGATATTATGAAAAAGAAAAAGTTAAGTTTGGTTGAAGAACCATTGATGGTAAGAGTTTGATAGCGTCTTATTGTTAATGGTTTTTTATATTGTATAACTTAACAAGTCGTTTTACTTCAGTCATTTTGCCTCCTAATTGCTTTTTAAAACGCAGCAAGCCTTCATTAATACTTCCATCGCTTTCATTTACAGGACCTAAATCCATATGATGAAAGCCTAGATTCTTATATTCTTTCATAGCTTCCATGTATAGAAATCCTACAGCATCTGTTTTCATTCCTGTAGGAGTAGAAGCTGCGTACTGAGATTTTATAATAGTTCCTTTTATAAAAAAAGTAATTCCAGCTAGGAGTTCATTCTCACGATACAAATTATGTTGAATGATTTTCTCTGGAAAACGAAAAGCTAGCAATTCTATTTCTTCGAGATTATGAACTGGCGCAGAATTATGCCTGACTTTGAGTGACGGCACAAGTACCTCTTCCCAAAAAGGTTTAAAATGGTGATTTCTTTCTATTTGAAACCCCTCAAATTTACCGTTGCGATAACCTACAGTCTTTTTAGGTGAAAAGTCTAATTCTTCTTGTAAGTCAACAAATAAATAATTGGAAACTCGTTCTTTTTGAAATCCACTAGCTTGTAGTTTAGAAAGTAGTATTCCGTCAGAATCTTGATTGTAAAAATCTGGTAATAGATTGAATTCCGCTTTCGCGAAAGCGGTAACTTTCAAGTAATCTAAGATAGCATCATAAACAATCTTATGTTTATCACACATTGCAACAGGTATCCCGTAAGTCAAACCTCTATGACTATAAAAAGAGTTATCCTTTACATGCGCAGGCACGATTCCTACCAAGGTTTCATCTTCATAAATCATCAAACTATGGTCGTCAAACCGGTCCTTATGGTAATCCATAAAATCGCGATGAAACAAAAAAGTATTGAGATCACACTTTTTTAAGAAGGCATTCCACGCAGCAGCATTCTCTGAAAGGTATTTTCGAACTGTAATTTTCAATGAAGTAAATTCTATACCAAATGTAATGACTATTACAGATATTCAAGAGTTTCTTGAGAAATGGTTTTTGATGTAAGCTTTGTTTTAAGGATTCCAGGATAAATTAAAATAAAAAATCCTCCGTTTTTATAACGGAGGATTTAAATATATAAAAAACAATAAATTATTTCTTATTCTTCTTTTGTTCTTCTTGTTGTGCTTGCGCTTGTTCCATTATTTCAGCCATTTTGCTAGCAAATTTCCCTTTCTTTTTCTTAGGTTTTGCTTTGGCTTTTTCAATTTTGGCAAAAACCTTATCCTTATCTATAATTACATGCTTAATGACTAGCATGATACCAATGGTAATTAAATTAGATACGAAGTAGTACAATGATAAACCACTAGCATAATTATTAAAGAAAACAAGCATGAACAATGGAGACAGGTACATGATAAATTTCATGTTAGGCATTCCAGGTTGCTGGCTGGCTTGCATATTCTGTCCCGTGGTCATTTGCATGTAAAAGAAAATAGAAATAGATGCTAGTATCGGGAATAGACTCACGTGATCTCCATAAAACGGGATCTTAAACGGTAAAGAGATTACCTCATCATAGCTTGATAAGTCGTCTGCCCAAAGGAAGCTTTTTTGTCTCAACTCAAAAGCTGTCGGGAAGAATTTAAAGAGCGCAAAGAACACCGGCATTTGAAGTAATGCTGGTAAACAACCACTCAAAGGACTGGCTCCTGCCTCACTTTGCACCTTCATGGTCTCTTGCTGCTTTTTCATAGCGTTATCCTTATACTTCTCTGCAATTTTATTCAATTCTGGACGTAGAATTTTCATTTTTGCCTGAGTCAAATAACTCTTATATAAAACTGGTGATAATACAAGTCGTACACATACGGTAAGTAATATTATCGCTATCCCATAAGGAATTCCTGCTCCTTTTACAGGATGACTTAGAAGAGTAAATAATGGACGAATAGCCCATTCATTAATAACGCCAAATATTCCCCATCCTAAATCTACTACTTCATCTAGATTGCGGTCATAACTGTCAAGAATATCATAGTCAGTAGGTCCAAAATACCAGTCCATATTGTAAGCTAACTCACCGCCTGAATACTCTAGTTGTGCAGTAGTCATAAACTTTTTAGTTAATACCGTTTGCTCATCATCTGCAGCATAATTGTTATATGTTTCAATTACTCCAGATTTAAAAGGAGTATCTGTTAACAGGATAGAAGAAAAGAAATGCTGCTTGTAAGCTACATAGGTAATCTTTTCTGCCTCTTCCTCAGCCATTTCACCTTGTCCTGTATAATCATCGCTACCGTCATCATACTCAAACTTTGCTTCTGTATAACGACTTTCATTATCCATACCTTTTGAACGACGGTAACCTTGTAATTCCCAGTTAAGAGCTACTTCTTCTGAGGTATTTGCAACCTGGGATAAACCTTGAGATCTAATATTGAAATCCAGCATATAGTCGTCCGGTTTCATCTCATAACGAAACTCTAATGAAGCACCGCTTGCAGGATTTGCTTTAAGACTTAAAACTTTATTTGCACCATTCATTGATTCTTGTGCAGTAAAAATCATATCTTGAGTATGCAACGTACGACCATCTTTAGTCATAAATTTGAGATCAAACTTATGATCACCACCTTTTACTAGGTATACTGGTAAAGAATCGTAGGTTTTGAATTTTTTTAATAAAGCCTCGCTGATATAAGCTCCTTTAGTATTGATTTTAAAATCTACTAGGTCACTATTAAACTGAATTTCCTTACCTGTATTAGAAGCAGGTATGCTAATGGAATCATTAGGAACTAGGTTAGTACTTGTTGAAGAGGTAACCTCTGAAGTTGCTTCAGTTGTTGTTTGCTCCTCTTCTGTTATTTGCGGTTCCTCTTGATTTCTCAAAAACATGAATGCTACTATCCCAAAAATAAGGGCTAGTCCTAGCATGCTTTTCCAATCCGTTTTTTGTTCTTCCATATGATTGCCTGATCAGGCTGTTGTTTATTTTGATATACTAGTTTTGTCTACTTTTCGCCTTGAGCGATATAAAAACTGTGATGAACTAGTTTAAAAAATTAAGAATTTACTTTTTTAATTTATATGCAGCAGCGGCGTTCACAAATGATTTAAACAATGGATGTGGTACAGCTACGGTACTTTTATATTCAGGATGATATTGAACACCTATAAACCAAGGGTGATTTTCTACCTCTATAGTTTCTACTAGATTAGACTTAGGATTTATACCTGTAGTTTTTAAACCAGCCTTTTCTAGTTGTTCCCTATAATCATTATTATATTCATATCTATGTCTATGTCTTTCACTTATTAATGAACTTCCATAGATGTCTTTTATTTTACCTTCGATCAACTCGCAATCCCATGCACCTAAGCGCATAGTGCCTCCCATATCTAGTATATTTTTTTGATCTTCCATTAAAGATATAACTGGATTTGCAGTATTCTCATTCATCTCTATTGAATTAGAGTCTTCAATTCCTAAAACGTTACGAGAATATTCAATTACTGCCATTTGCATACCTAAACAAATACCGAAAAAAGGTAATTTGTTCTCTCTCGCATACCGTACAGCTTCTATTTTACCTTCTATACCACGTTCACCAAATCCAGGAGCTACAAGAACAGCATCTAAATGAGAAAGTTTTTTACTAACATTCTCAACTTCTAGATATTCACTGTGTATAGATTCTATTTTAACTTTAACTTCATTTGCTGCACCAGCGTGAATAAAGGCTTCTAGGATAGACTTATAAGAATCTTGAAGCTCTACATATTTCCCTATAAGGCCTATCGTGACCATACTCTTAGGGTTTTTATGTCTTTGAACAAACTCGTTCCAGCTTTTTAAATCTGGGTACTCTTCAGTTTTAATTTGAAGATTTTTAATCACTACTCGATCTAAGCCCTCTAAAAGCATTTTATTAGGAACATCATAAATAGTTTCTACATCGATGGACTGTATAACGGCTTCTTGCTTTACGTTACAAAAGCGAGCTAACTTTACACGTATATCGTCTGAAAGCTCATGCTCTGTGCGACATACCAGAATATCTGCCTGAACTCCACTTTCCATCAGTGTTTTTACACTATGCTGAGTAGGCTTAGTTTTTAATTCTCCTGCTGCACTTAAATATGGAATAAGAGTCAAATGGATTACAAGAGAATTATGCTCACCTAGTTCCCACTGAAGTTGACGCACACTTTCAATGTACGGTAATGACTCTATATCACCTACAGTTCCTCCTATTTCAGTTATTACGACATCATAGTCACCAGATTTGCCTAGTATTTGAATTCTTTCTTTAATCTCATCAGTGATATGAGGAATAACTTGAACTGTTTTCCCTAAAAACTCTCCACGTCTTTCCTTATTGATTACGCTTTGGTAAATTCTACCAGTAGTAACGTTATTTGCTTGAGATGTATTTACATTTAAAAAGCGTTCATAATGACCTAAATCAAGGTCTGTCTCGGCTCCATCTTCAGTAACATAACATTCTCCGTGTTCATAGGGATTAAGTGTACCTGGATCCACATTTATATATGGATCTAGCTTTTGAATTGTAACTCTTAATCCTCTGGCTTGCAATAATTTTGCAAGAGATGCTGCGATGATACCTTTTCCTAATGAAGAGGTTACACCACCTGTTACAAAAATGTACTTTGCGTTTGCCATAATAAGATTTTAAGCATTTTAAAAACAGCTGCAAAAGTAGGTATTTTGTGTAAGAGAAACGAGAATTTTCTTATGTAAAAAGTAATAGATAAACACACAAAAGCCAGCAAATTTTGCTGGCTTTTGTAAATTAATCAAGGATTAATAAGAATTATTAATAGTGATCTTTTGTTCTATAATTGTGAAAATTTTTTACTCAATAATAATTTTCTTAGTTACTGTATTATTTTCATCTCGTATCTTAACAAGATACATTCCTGCAGCGGCATTATTCAAATTGACATTTTCATTAAATGTTGCAGATGTTTCATAATCCTTAGTAAAAACAGATCTTCCACTTAAATCAAAAACATCAACAGTAACGATATCACTTGTTGCATTATCAAAGAGAATATTAAATGCGCCATTACTTGGGTTAGGATAAATAGATAAGTTTTCTAATTGAAAATCTTCATTACTTAGTGGTGTAACAGTTTTAACACATACTTCTAAAGACCAATTATTCAGGGTTCCAGCATCAGTATCTGCATTATCTGAGACTCCTATGGTCCAGTCGCCATTTGCAGGTAAATCTTCAAATATGCTAAAGGTCGATGATGGATCAAACGTACCTACCGTAGGCTGCCTACATAATACGGCACCAGCTCCATCTTCAAAGAAAGCCATCAAATCATTTTGATTTGCACACTCTCTATTCCATGCTAGTGCTAGATTATTAGTAGATGGATCAGAAATGGTTATTATCATATCCTGAATGTAATCATGAGAAATATCTACACCTAATTTTATGCTATCGATATTTTCAGTACTAGGAACATTGATGCTTGAAGTTATTCCTACCCTATTATTATCAGGAATTGCAATGTTAACTGCTCCAGATTGATACGTGGTACAAGTCACTTGAACATTTGCATTTATATTAAAGTCATCTTCATTTATACTAAAAAATACGTTCCCATCACCTCTTACCATCAATCTACAATTTGTTGCAACAATTCCGCTAGGCACGAGTAAATCATAACTACCATTATTAGGTACTCCAGAAGCAAGAACAGTATCAAATGTTGCTCCAGCATTAGTAGAAAGTAAAATTGTAACAGTGCTTGCATTAACACTATTCCCATCAGTACCAGCAACATCCCATGTAATTGTTTCTGTAGTATTAGGCAGCCACACTATCCCACTATTATTTTGTGAAGTAACTCTAAAAGGTCCTGCATTGCTATCTACTTGAAGGGTCATTTGATCTACAGCAGTCTGTCCACCTCTGGAATCATTATCTCTAACAGTAAGTCTATAATTAATTTGTCTTGATACATTAGGTAATTTTTCCCATTGAGTCGACACACCGCCGTTAGCCACAATTTCTGGTAATCTAGGAACAATTCTATTAGGGTTATCTGTACCTTCAAACGAACGAACTAAAGGACCATCAGTGTTATTACTCAATGGTAAACCTGCAGCACCTAGATCAAATTGCTCCCATGTAAAAGTGTGAGATGTTGTACCATCTGCATCTGTGGAGCTACCTTCTAGTATATAAGGAGTACCTCTAGGAATAGTAAAATTAGAACCAGCATTTGCAGTAGGAGCACTGTTACCGGTAGTAACTTGTTGAGCACATGTACTTAATCCATTGGCAACATTATTAAAAATACTTTCTAAACTTGTTTGATGAAAATAAGCATCACTATTATTTTGAACATTTTGAGGAGGACAAATTCCTGCATAAGCCATAATTGTAGTTCCACTAGCAGGCTCATAAGCATTATTTGCAGATCTATTACCACCTGCGCAGTTTGCAGCATCACCATTAAATGTATGTGGCGCTCCCATTTGATGTCCTAACTCATGCGCAACAAAATCTACATCAAATGGATCTCCTACTGGAGCACCTCTTCCCGTAACACCTTGAGCTTTTCTGTTAGTACAAGGTGAAGCTAGTGAAGCCAAACCACCGCCACCAGTCGAAAAAATATGACCAATGTCATAATTATTAAAACCTATTGTCGCATCAATCGCGCTTTGATTTTCACCTAAAATAGCACCAGGGCTATTGTTAGAAAAATTATCAGATCCTATTGATATGAGTAAATCATTATTTGCTACAAAAGTCATTGTAATACTTAAATCACGCTCATATATGAAATTGTTTCTAGTCATAGTTACTACCATTGCATCCATAACAGCCATGCGTTTAACTAAGTCTGGTGCACTAGCCTGTATTCCCGCACGCATCCAGTGAAAACTAGAATATTCAATAGTAGTTGAAATAGCTAATCTAAAATCTCTTAAAACACCATCGTTTGCATTAAACACTTGGTTAGGAGCTTGAATCAAAGCATTTCTTTGATTTGTATTAAATTCTTCATCAACATGACATTCCCATCTATCGCCATAATTCTCTAAATCAGATTTTTTATACACAATTACACTAGAATTATCTTGGGTAAAGGAATCAACAAATTGAGTACCTAACTGCGGAGAAAACATCATACCGTGAAAGCCTTGAGAGGTTATAGAAAAACGTATTTGATTAGAAGCATCAGACACACTTTCTCCTACGTAAGACCTAGTATTTATGTAACGTTCTTGTAGCTGTGGTGCCATAATACTAGCTTCCTTAACTCTAAAAATTTGCAATCCTGCTGTAGTAGGATATTCTATCAGCACATTAGAAGGCAAGCTGGAAAGTCCTCTTTGTGGCGCGTTTGTCAATTTATTTTTTAAAGAATTGAGATCTATCTGGTAATAAGAAGCCACTGCAGGCTCCGTTTTTCTAGACCATGTAGGTTTATTTTGTAACTGAGATAGATCAATCGCACTCCATGAAGGCTTATCATTTTGAGCTGTAACAGGTGTCATGAAACAGGTGCTAAATAAAAGAATAGCGACCCATAATTTGTAATATTGAATCATTAGGAATTGAATTTGTTCAACAATAATAATAGAAATTCATCACAAAATTGTCTTATTGATATAAGTATAACTTAATTTGATGGCAATTACCGTGACAGTAGTATGTATTACGTCATAGATTATAAGATATCTCGCTTTCGCGAAAGCGAAATCCTTAAAAGAAAACAGAAATAAAATACATGGAAAAATTAATCTTATTGCTGTTAATAGTCTTTAGCATAAGTTCATGTGTAACTAAAAGCAACCAAATTACAAAAAGCAAAAATTATACAACTTGCCCAACAGATGGTACTTGTTCAGCTCAAATTATTGTAGACACCAGAGCTCTAATCAAAAAAGACGAGTATGGCAATAGCTACGAGCACCTTACAAAAGATACAAATTATGTTTTATTAAAGTATGCATATGATAGAAATCAATTAAATGGAGTTGCGGACTCTCATTATCACGAAATCATTTACTTATCCATACCTAAAGATGTTAAACGTATAGCCCTGATAGGTCAATCTATGAAACAGGTCGAATTGATATACGGGAGATTATGCAATTGCAGAAATACAACTGGCTACTATTATGTAAATAAAGGAAAGGTCGAAGTGGTAAAAACAGATTTAGGTTATGATGCTCTACTCGACATAGAAGTAAATAATATTCCTAATGTAATTACTGAATTGTCAATTCCATTTGAGTTCTAACGCCTCACGGCATATTCACTTAATTTAAATAGCTCTTCCATAATCTTGAGCTCCCATTGCGATTGAATATCGTTAATAGTTCCATGTCTGGTCTCCCGATCGTAAGATTTTTGCTCTGACTGGCGCTCTTTCTCAAATTTTCTAAAAATGAAATCTACTTCCTTTTTAGGATTACTTTTAGGTACGTAATTCTGGAAGGCTGCGCGTAATTTACGAGCATATAACTCTGTTATATCCCAATGCAACTGTTCATGCATCAAGAGTTTTGAATTATTCTCTGTAAGCTTCTTCTTCCAGCTTAACTGCGGATAGAAATAACTTTCCACTTTTACATCAACATGAAGCTGTCCATTTACTTTTTTACTAGTGAAGGTATACCCTAGACTACTATTAACACTTGCAAAATAAATTGCGTTTTTAGGAGGTACTCCTTTAAAGTCTTCCCAATTTAAAACAGGTAATTCTTGATAAGTATAGCGCTCTGACGGCTCACTTTGTGTAAATAAAAACAGTAGGATACTTACCAAAAATAATCTCATCTAATTCCAATTAAAAACAATATTTTTTTGAATATCAGGATGGAGACTATTTAATACAGGACAAGTATGTGCTACACGCTCTAAAATCAATTGGGATCTATTATCACAGTTGCCCTTCATATCTAGTATCACGTCAATTTGAGAAATCCTACGAGGATCTGTAGTCATATGTTTTGTTACTTTGGCAACGCTGCCATCCAGTTCACATTCCATTTCTCTAGCTTTTATTCCCATTACAGTGAGCATGCAACTAGCTAGAGCTGTAGCAACCGTATCTGTAGGTGAAAAAGCTTTTCCTTTACCATTATTATCTGTAGGCGCATCTGTATTAAAGCTATCACTACTTTTAAGGTGTGTAGATTCACATCTTAAATCACCTAGGTATTCTACAATTGATGTCATTCTTCTAGATCTGTTGTGAGATTATTAATATCTAACTCCTCAATACTTAAATCTTTCTTGTATTGCAAAAGGTAAACGGCATCATTATAGTATCCTGCAAGAAATTTTTTAGAGTAATCAAATTTATTTTCAGTCATTATGGTTTTACCATTTCTCATGGCACTTTCATAAAGATCTGAAGCACTTGCCTGTCTTAAAATAATATCTAAAGTCAAGTCAAAGCCTCTTGTTGCAAAAGAGTTAGGAGTTATATTATGAATACTGTAATACTTCTCAATAAAAGAATTTGTATCATCACTAGCTTTAAACATTTGTGGGAATACATAGTTCAATTTTGCTAGTCGTATATTAGATAACTCCATCTCTTCATAATTCCCCAGACCAAACATTGTAATCTTATGAGAATCTGTCTTTGCCGCGTAGTTCGTCACTGCATCTGTCACAAAACCTATATTATCAACAGCTAAAACAATAACATTTTCAACATCTGGTTTTAACTGTTTTATATACTCGATACTAAAAATGTAATTCTTCTTTGAATTAGGCACTAACACATTTGCAGACGGCAAAATAGAAGTAAACTCATTTTTAAGTTTTGGGTTATTATTATCTGTAACAATAATTACATTTTTACCTTTTGCATATTCTACAAGGTATTCTTTGAGCTTATTTTTAAGTATTTCCTCTTCTGGTCTTGCTTGAAATAAATTACGGTACAACCTAACATCTGTAGAAGTGAGTGGTGAAACTACCGGTATATTAAATGACTTCAACTCTTTTGCAGTTTCAACCACATTAGTAGAAATAAGAGGACCTATGACAGTATTATAGTCTGCAAAATCTGTAGCATCCAGAATATTCTTAGTAGCCTGAAGGTTTTTTTGAGTATCAAAAATATCATGATCTACAGGTATGCCTAAAGTATTTGCACTATCGATAGCTATTTTTACGCCGCTATAAAAGTCTAGAGCGATACGCATAGCTCTATCTTTTTTAAGATTATCGCGATCAGTATTTTCATCATCTATTTTATGTAAAGAGAAAGGTAACATGATAGCGAGACGCTGTCTTTCAAAATTTCTCAAGCTGTCTACTAAAGAAGCTACTTTATTTGAATGAACCTTAGTAGGAACATTTACCATTTCCTTTCCATAGTTAGGGTTAGGATATATAATAGTCATTCCTTCCTTAAGACCATCCTTTAACTTAGGATTCCATTTTATTAAAGAATCCTCAGATATTCCAGTTAGCTTTTTAAGGGAATACATACCCATTTTTTTAGGAATGGTATATTGTATAAGTTTTTCACTATCAATAGCTGCGGTACTACTATCTTCTAATGATGTTGCCTTTTTATTTTGATTTGATTTAATTTTGGGAACATTAAGAATCATTCCTGGTTTCAAATTTTCTACACCTGGATTTAAATTCTTGAGTTGAGAAACCTTGATCTTATAATTAGTCGCGATCCCATACCATCCTTCACTAGGTTTTACTATGTATTTACCATCATCAAGAGGCAATGAATTAGGAATATTAACTTTTTGATCTTCTTCAACCACTGCAAGTTTTACTTCTTCAAAAACAGGTATTTGAATGCGATCACCTTTCTTTAATGGGTTAGAATACAATTCTTTGTTAGCCTCCTTAATATCAAGTTCAGTTACCTCATATTTCTTAGCAAGACTATACAATGTTTCCTTACGTTTTACTCGATGCTTTTTATATTTTTTAATTCGGCGCTGGGTTAATACTTTACTTTCAGCCGGAATGAGCAACACTTGTCCATATCGCAAACCTGAACTTAAATCTGGATTGAGTTCTAGTAATTGCTTTGAAGAAACGTTAT
>NZ_MAAX01000191.1 GCF_002162835.1 Nonlabens dokdonensis | reverse complement strand
GGATCTCCTTCAAAGGGCGCTACTATTCATACTATGCAAAACACGGCAGTTCATGTATCCTCTAATAATGTATATAAAGGATGTTTTATATTCTACAATGAATATCGCAGTGGTGTTCAAGACGTGTTTAACCAGTTGAAGAAGTCTGTTAAAATTGCGATTCTATCTGGCGACAATGATGGTGAACGAGAACATCTGGCAAGTATTTTACCGGCAAACACTACGTTGCTTTTTAATCAAAAACCTGAAGACAAACTAGATTATATCAAAAATCAACAGCGTGCTGGTAAGACCGTACTCATGGTAGGTGACGGACTTAATGATGCTGGTGCACTGGCGCAAAGCGATGTAGGTATCACAATCTCTGAAAATATTAATGTGTTCTCTCCAGCATGTGACGGTATTCTAGACGCTTCCAGATTTAGCGATATAAGTACGTTTTTAACTGTTGCTCAACAAGGTTTAAAAACTATCAAATATGCGTTTATTTTCTCCTTCTTTTATAATATGATAGGACTAGGCTTTGCACTTACAGGAAATCTCAAGCCAGTAGTTGCTGCTATTTTAATGCCCTTAAGCTCCATAAGCATCGTGATCTTCACAACAGTGATTACCTATTTTTTACGTAGAAAATTGAAATAAAATGTAAAGCTGACAAAAGTCATCTTTTCCCTTACAGACAGATTCTAATTTTACCCAATAATTCAAACGGTATGAATATTATTTATATGCTTCTCGCAATAAGTGTTGTTGTAGCTCTACTATTTCTCGCAGCATTTATTTTCTCGGTAAAACTGGGACAATATGATGATACTTATACTCCATCAGTTAGAATGCTATTTGATGATGAATTGATAAAAGAAAACCCTAAAGAAAAACAACAATCGATTAATTTAAATCAACAACCTAAATAATTATGGAAGTACAAAAGTTTTATTACGATAATAAAATCGTAAGCAAATTTATCATCGCAACATTGTTTTGGGGTGTGATAGGTATGAGCGTTGGGCTTTTACTTGCGTACATGTACCTATTCCCTAACCTAACCGATGGAGTTTCCTGGTTAAGTTATGGTCGCTTAAGACCGTTACATACTAACGCAGTGATATTTGCCTTTGTAGGAAACGCTATATTTGCTGGTGTTTACTACTCTACACAGCGTCTTTTAAAAGCGCGTATGTGGAAAGACTGGTTGAGTAATCTCAATTTTTGGGGCTGGCAAGCCATTATTGTAGGTGCTGCAATTACATTGCCATTAGGTTACACAACTTCTAAAGAATATGCAGAGTTAGAGTGGCCTTTTGATATCGCTATTGCCTTAATTTGGGTAGCTTTTGGAGCAAATCTAATTGGTACAATACTTAAAAGAAGACAGCGTCACCTGTATGTGGCTATCTGGTTTTATCTAGCAACATTTGTTACCGTAGCTGTTCTACATATAGTAAACAGTATGGAGTTACCAGTAAGCGCTTTAAAAAGTTATTCTGCTTATGCTGGTGTACAAGATGCCTTAGTACAATGGTGGTACGGTCATAATGCAGTTGCCTTTTTCTTAACTACACCATTTTTAGGATTGATGTACTATTTTGTTCCTAAAGCGGCAAATAGACCAGTATATTCTTATAGACTTTCTATTGTTCACTTCTGGTCATTAATTTTTATTTACATCTGGGCTGGACCTCACCACTTGTTATACTCTGCTTTACCAGATTGGGCTCAAAATTTAGGTGTTGCTTTTTCTGTAATGTTAATCGCACCATCTTGGGGTGGAATGATCAATGGATTATTAACCTTAAGGGGCGCTTGGGATAAAGTACGTACAGATCCTGTTTTAAAATTTATGGTAGTAGCTATTACTGGTTATGGTATGGCAACATTTGAAGGACCTATGCTTTCTCTTAAAAATGTAAATGCCATTGCACACTTCAGTGACTGGATTATTGCACACGTGCACGTGGGAGCTCTTGCGTGGAACGGTTTCCTAACATTTGGTATGGTGTACTGGTTAGTTCCTAGACTGTTTAAAACAAAACTATGGTCTATTAAACTAGCAAATACTCATTTCTGGATAGGGACATTAGGTGTAATCCTATATGCATTACCTATGTATGTTGCTGGATTTGTACAAGCTTCTATGTGGAAACAATTTAATCCAGATGGTACGCTTACTTACGGTAACTTCTTAGAAACCGTAACTCAAATCATGCCTATGTACTGGATGAGAGCAATAGGTGGAAGTTTATTTATAGTAGGAGCTTTAATAGGTGTTTATAACATGATCATGACAGCACGTGCTGGTAGTAAAGTTACTGATGAACTTGCTGAAGCTGCAGCTTTATCAAATGTGACTAGTAAACGTACTGTAAAAGAAGGTTATCACACCTGGTTAGAAAGACGACCTGTAAAGCTTACCATTTTTGCTACCATCGCGATCCTTATAGGTGGAATGGTACAAATTATCCCTTCATTAATGGTGGATGACTATGTTCCCGTTATTTCTAGTGTTAAACCTTATACTCCATTAGAACTAGAAGGAAGAGATATCTATATACGTGAAGGTTGTGTAGGATGTCACTCTCAAATGATACGTCCTTTTAGGAGTGAAGTAGAGCGTTATGGAGAATACTCTAAAGCAGGAGAATATGTATATGACCATCCTTTTTTATGGGGCAGCAAACGTACCGGCCCAGATTTAATGCGCGTAGGAGGAAAATACAGTGATAACTGGCACATCAACCACTTTTATGATCCACAAAGTACTTCATCAGGTTCTATAATGCCTTCTTATAAATGGCTTATTAAAAATGAGCTCGATAAATCTGATACAGAAGCAAAAATGAATGCTATGATAAGTCTAGGCGTTCCATACACTCAAGAAGAAATTGATCGTGCACAAGAATCGATGACAGAGCAAGGAACTCAAATAGAAAAAAGTCTTTATAACGATCCTGACTTTGCAAAAACTTATGAAGCAGATAAGCAATATGCTCAAGAGAACAACTTGCCATTTGTAGAAATGCGCAATAGAGAGGTTGTGGCAATCATTTCCTACCTGCAAAGATTAGGTACCGATATCAAAGTCACAAATGCAGATGGATCAGTAACCAACTTAAACGAATAAGACGATGTTAAAATTTGTAAAAGGAAACCTAGAAAACATAGATGGCGTAGAGATCTACCCCATCATATCACTACTTATATTTTTCTTCTTTTTTACAGCGCTTTTCTGGTGGGTTTTCACTGCCAAAAAGAATCATATAGAAGAAGTAAGCAACATCCCACTAAGTGATGATGCTTTAACAAATAAAGACCACTAGACATGAATAATACAGCATCATTTATAAGAACAATTGCCTTTGCTGTTCTATCCTATTTTTTCTTTAATTGGATAGGCACTACCGAAGAGGCTACAGCATTTGAAAACTTGCCATGGCTTTGGGTAGTTTATGGTGTCATTATCTTGTTTTATATAGCAGGTGAAGCGAGCTTAGGAGCGCTAAGTAGAGTCCTATATGCAAGTCTCAAGCCTGAGGCAAGGGAAAAGTATGATGAGAATCTCGCTTTCGCGAAAGCGAACGAATTCAAATGGATCAAAAATATTTACAAGAAATCTCTAGGAAGCAAAGCCATAGAACAAGAACATGAGATCATACTCGATCATAATTATGATGGAATAAAAGAACTAGATAACAATTTACCGCCATGGTGGGTTTATATGTTCTATGCTACCATCCTATTTGCAGTCATTTATCTAGTAAGATTTGAAGTTTTTGATGATTATGATCAAGAACAAGAATATGAAACAGCAGTTGCAGCAGCTCAAATAGAGATTGATGAATGGAAAAAAACAGCCAAAAACCTTGTAGATGTGAACACAGTAGTATTGCTAACTGATGCAGCAGATATTAATGCTGGTAAAGCCATTTTTCAATCTAACTGCGTGGCATGTCATAAGGCCGATGGCGGCGGCGGGATAGGACCTAATCTTACTGATAGATACTGGATACTGGGTGGCGGCATTAAAAATGTCTTTAACACCATATCAGAAGGTGGTAGATCTGGTAAAGGTATGGTTGCATGGAAGCAAGATTTAAAACCTCTAGAAATGGCACAAGTAGCTAGCTATGTTTTAGGATTTGAAGGAACTACTCCTGCAGAGCCAAAAGCAGCTGAAGGTGAAATATGGACCGATCCTGATACACCTCAAGTAGAAGAGCAAATCAATGAGATTATTACAGACTCTCTAGATCATCCAGAGGTAGAAATAGAAGAGCTCAAAGTTGCACTAGATAATAATTAAGCAATCATGACACTCAACGAGATAGAACAAGCATCCATACACTCAGAATCTCCTATTATAAAAAATATTTTCCATGCAAATGGATCATCAGTAATTGCAATAGGTATGAAAAGTGGTGCAGTTCTCGATGAACATAAAGCTCCTTACAGAGCAAAGCTTATGGTTATAAAAGGAGAGATTGATTTTAATACTGAGACAGAAAGTAGAAGACTAGCTGTCTATGACAGTTATGACATACCACTTGATGTCACACATTCTGTCGAGGCTTATGAAGATGCACTTTTTCTTCTTATGCAAGAATCTTAAACGAGTATAAAAATGGCAGAGCAAGAAAAAGATAACTTTAGAGACACGATAGGAACGCTGGACAAAGAAGGACAGCGCGCATGGGTATATCCTAAAAAACCAGATGGCAAATGGTATGAATACCGCAAGTATGTAAGTTATATTTTACTTGCGTTTCTATTTGCTGCGCCGTTTATTAAAATTAACGGTAATCAGTTTTTAATGTTCAATGTATTAGAACGTAGGTTCAATATTTTTGGATTCCCATTCTGGCCGCAAGATTTCCATTTGTTTGTCATTATGATGATAACTGGAGTAGTTTTTGTCATCCTGTTTACAGTCGCATTTGGAAGACTATTTTGTGGATGGGTTTGCCCGCAAACCATATTTATGGAAATGGTTTTTAGACGTATTGAGTACTGGATCGATGGCGATCGAGGGAAACAAATACGTCTGGCAAAAATGCCTTGGAATGCAGAAAAAATTAGAAAGCGAGTGCTCAAATGGTTCATATTCTTTGTGATATCTTTCCTAATAGCAAACATTTTTCTCGCTTATTTAATTGGTAGCGATCAACTGTTGCGCTACATCACAGATGGACCTATAAAACAGCTCAGCACATTTATTTCTCTGCTCATATTTACCGGTGTTTTTTACTTCGTTTTTGCATGGTTTAGAGAGCAGGTTTGCATCATTGCCTGTCCATATGGTAGGCTTCAAGGTGTGTTACTGGACAATAAATCTATTATCGTTGCCTATGATCATAAAAGAGGTGAAAAAGAAGAAGGCCGCGCAAAATTTAAGAAAAATGAAGAGCGCGCCTTAACAGGAAAAGGAGATTGTATCGATTGCTCTGCTTGTGTAACGGTCTGTCCTACTGGAATAGACATCCGTAATGGAACGCAACTAGAATGTGTCAATTGTACTGCATGTATTGATGCGTGTGATAAAATGATGGAAGCTGTTAACCTACCCAAAGGATTAATACGTTACGCCAGTGAAGATAATATTGAGAAAAAAGAGAAATTTAAACTCACTCCTAGGCTTAAAGGATACATAGTCGTTTTAGGAATTTTAACCTCAGTTTTAATCGGGATGCTATTCTTACGTAATGATATAGAAGCTAATATATTAAGACTACCTGGCCAACTTTATGAACACAAAGGTGAATTTAACATCAGCAATGTCTACACCTATAAATTAGTCAATAAAACGGTAGATAACATTGAAAATATCGAGTTCAAATTACTTTCTCATAAAGGAACAATTCAACTGGTTTCTCAAGATAAATTTACTGTAGAAGGACAAGGCCTTTCAGAAGGAACCTTGTTTATAGAAATAGATTCTCGTGCTTTAAGTGGTGATAAAGATCGCGTAGAAATAGGAATTTATAGCGATGGTGATTTGATTGAGACTACTACAACAGCATTTCTAGGACCTCGTAGCTTTAATTAGCCACAAGATTCTAGTACGAGTTGAGGTGGTAGTTGTTGTTCCGCTTTCGCGAAAGCGAGATACTTAAAAAGGTTACATATGAAATCAAAAGAAAAAGACGATTGCTGCAACGGTTGCCAAAACGGACAACCTGGAAAAAATCCTTCTTGTCAAGCAAAATTGATGATAGAAGAATTAAATAGAAAAAAGGAACTTATTAAAAATACAACATCATGAAATGGAATTGGGGTAAAGGAATTGTGTTAGGTATGCTAGCATTCATGGGGTTTATACTATACATGGTGATTACCATGAGCGTAGATAAAAATTACAGTCACGATCTTGTAACTGAAGAATATTATGCTAAAGAAATGGTATATCAAACTGAAATAGATGCCGAGAAAAACTTAAATGGACTCAACGAGAAAATAAGCGGTCAAAAGACGGAAGATGGCTGGTTATTAAAATTCCCGACAGAGTTGACTAATGAAAACTCTACTGGTAAAATAGCGTTATACCGACCTTCTAACCAGAAATTGGATTTTGAAATACCTATGGATTTAACAAACTCTCAAGTAGTAATACCTAAAAAGAACCTTATCGATGGTCGATGGAATATCACCATAGACTTTCAATATGAAGGTAAAAACTATTTGTACAAAAAAGAAATAGTCTATTAATGTTATACGCTGCCATCATATTAGGATTATTGGGTAGTTTCCATTGTGTGGGAATGTGCGGTCCTATTGCATTTATGCTTCCTCTGGATCGTGTAAACCGGTGGAAGAGAACTTTACAATTAGTAAGCTATCATTTTGGCCGGATTCTCACCTATTCTTTGTTAGGTCTTTTGTTTGGGATCGCTGGTAATACCTTTCACTTTTTTGGAATACAGCAGCAACTATCCATTGCCATAGGGATTATCATGATCTTGACTATTATTACACCTACGCATATCACTAGTAAATACAGTCTTACAAGACCTATTTATAAACTGGTTAGTAAAGTGAAGAGTGCTTTAGGAGCTGAGCTTAAGAAGAAAGATCCAGAAACTTTTTTTATTATAGGTTTTCTTAATGGACTTCTTCCTTGCGGGCTGGTATATATGGCCGTTTTTGGAGCTATTGCTCTAGGTGAGCCATTGCAAAGTAGTTTATATATGGCGTTATTTGGTCTGGGAACAGTTCCCTTAATGACTACTGCCATCTATTTAGGTAATTTCTTAACAGGCAAAGTTAAACAACGTATTCTCAAAGCGGTACCGTATGTAGTAGTAGCTATAGGTATATTGTTTATTTTGAGAGGTTTGGGATTAAATATCCCATATCTATCTCCTTCAAATATGGTAACGGTGGAGCAAGTTTCATCACAATACGACTGTCATTAAAATCAACTTCTAAAATATAAAATTATGAATTTAACAACATCACTTCCTTTAGTAAATTGGGGCATGGGCGTTATAATAATAGGCGTGTTTGCAATAGTATGTATTGCAATGGCCTGGATCGTTTATAATATGGCAAACAGCGATAAAGGAAAAGCAAAAGACAGCGAGTAAACTTTATACTAAAAACTCCATAACTATTTACTCGAATCGAGTAAGAAAAAACCTCCATGAAAGCTGCGCTTTCAAGGAGGTTTTTTTTGTTGCCTTTAAATAGGTTATCACATTCTTTAAACGGTCATTGAAAACAACTGAGTCTCTGGCTTATTGCGTTGCAATCTTAAATCAAAAGGCAAACAAACATTTCTAACGTAAGGACGTCCTTTTTCTGTTACTAAGAGCTGATTACTTCTTATTTCTATTAGATCATCTTTTTCTAACTCAATAAGACTCAATAGCACGTCTGGTAATTCATTAAGGTATAGGTCATCATCTTGCCATGAAGTCTCAAACCTGCACATTAAGTTTAAAATATGTTTGCGTATAATTAAATCCTCTTCAGTTAATAAATGTCCTCGATAAACCGGTAACTCGCCTTTTTCTACTAGACTTTGATACTCATCAATGTTTTTTACGTTTTGGGCAAAACTGTACCAAGAATCGCTTATGGAAGATACTCCTAGCCCTATCATCACTTGGGTATTGCTAGAATTATACCCCATAAAATTGCGGTGTATAGTTCCGATTTGTTGGGCTTGATATAGAGAATCGGTTTTGAGCGCATAATGATCCATACCTATTTCTACATATCCAGCTTCATCAAGCAACCTCTTACCTATCTCGTATTGCTGTCTTTTTACCGCAGCAGTAGGAAGGTCTTCATCTTTAAAACCTCGTTGCCCATTTCCTTTAATCCATGGCACATGCGCATAGCTGTAAAATGCAATACGATCTGGTAAAAGCTCTATAGTACGCTCAATTGTGTGAACAACATTATCAATAGTCTGAAAGGGTAAACCATAAATAATATCATGCCCTACAGATGTATATCCAGCCTTTCTTGCATTATTTGTAGCAGCTTGCACCTTTTCAAAAGGTTGTACTCGATTAATGGCTATCTGTACCGATAAATTATAATCTTGAACTCCATAACAAACTCGATTAAAACCTAGTTGATGTAATGTTTCTAGATGCTCGAGCGTCGTATTGTTAGGATGCCCTTCAAAGCTAAACTCTACATCTTCAGCACGATCAGCTAATTTGAAAATCTCATTAATCAAATATTCTAAATTTGATGAAGAGAAAAACGTAGGTGTTCCTCCACCTAAGTGAATTTGCTTGATTCTAGGTTTGTCAGAAAAAAGTGCTACGTAAAGTCTGAGTTCTTTTATTACAGATTCTAGATAAGGAATTTCTACCTTATGATTTTTTGTAATGCGCTTATTACAACCACAAAATGTACACATACTTTCACAAAATGGTAGGTGAATGTAAAGGCTTATTCCTTCTTTGGTATTACTTTCCTTAAAACTCCTTTGAAGAGAATCTTTCCAGCTAGAAACAGAAAAGCTATCCTGATCCCAATAAGGAACTGTAGGATAGCTTGTATATCGTGGTCCAGCTACATTATATTTAGAAATGAGCGAGTCACACATATATTTTAAAATATAAAATTAAAAATCGCTAAAACAGTGCAAATACTCACACTTGCAATCACCGCTTTTAAAACTAGAGCAGGCTTTTGAACGGTTAAAATAGATGCAAGAACTGTGGTACAAGATATAACTACTGCAAAAATCTGAATGAAATGAAAAATACCACTACCATTCTGAAAAATAGACATAACTGTTAAACCACCTAGACAGGTACAAACGATAATCGCGGTAGAAGCATAAAGCATAAAATGTTCTTGCCAGTCTTTTTGTAATTTTAAATATGCAGTACTCATAACTTATTGTTTTAATTATTATGGTACAAATTTAGAAGTACATGCAAGCTTCAAACGATGACTTTTGTCAGCTATTGATTTTAATTTAAAAATGAGCTGTTGTTGATCTCGCTTTCGCGAAAGCGGGAATAAATACCCTATTCAAATTATAATTTGAAACTGCACGCTAAATAAATACAAATATTCAGGCTCAATAACATGAGTATCAAAGTCCCGCGCATTTGCATTGCATGAAACTTAGAGTCTGTTTGAACTCTATTCGCATTGCAAAAGCTTAGTAAAAACGCGCGCGACGCAATAACGCACAAGGAAATTGATATAAAAGCTTAAAACACAAATTTATTCAGTATCCAGTAAGCATTCTCGATTATTTTGGAGTTCTCGATCCCTTAAATCAAGTCTTCTGCTTTTTCTTTCTCGCGGCAGGAAACAATACATTATTTAAAATTAATCGGTATCCTGGCGAGTTAGGATGCAAGCTCAATTCTGTAGGTGGATCTCCTACTCTATGCTGGTAATCTTCTGGATCGTGACCGCCGTAGAAAGTAAAAAATCCTTTACCGCGTATGCCGTGAATGTATTTGGCTTCTTTGTTAGATCTATTCTCTCCTAAAACCAATACGTTTTTCTTTACCTCATCACGATCATAACTAGTCGTTTGTCCCATAAAACCTTTTACCAGACTGGTATGATTTTGATTGAGCATGGTAGGAATAGGATCCCATTTTGCGCTAAAATCCATCAACGAGAAGTAATCTAGTTCTCGTTTAATTTTACGCTTTGTGGTCATATCTATAGAACTAAATTCATACACCATCGGTGAGCGTTCTAGTGTATAATCTGTAAAGGCAAAAGTCTTAGAATAATCTATTTTATTCTGGTAACCAGGATCACTAGCATCACCATCAAACATAGGCTCTGCGATATCAACTCCTTCAGCACTTAGTGCGATGTCAAAACTATCTGTCGCGCTACACATCGCAAACATAAATCCTCCACCTACTACATAATCCCTAATCTTGAGCGCTACATCTCGTTTTGCCTCACTTACCTTACTGTAACCTAGTTTTTGCGCTAGTTCTTCGGCTTCTTTTTTTTCTTGAATGTACCACGGTGCTGCTCTAAAACTGCGGTAAAACTTACCATATTGTCCGGTGAAATCTTCATGATGCAGGTGCAACCAGTCGTATAGTAAAAGCTGGTCGGTAAGCACTTCCTCATCGTAAACTTTTGTATAAGGGATTTCGGCATAGGTGAGTACCATAGTAACCGCGTCGTCCCAAGGTAATTTTCCAGTAGGCGTGTAAACTGCAATTTTAGGTGCTTTTTCTAGCAATACTTCTTGCATATTTTGTGATGGACTGGCTACTAATTCTAGTATCGTACTTACTTCGCCTTCGGTCATTTCCTCAAAGCTCACGCCTCTCACGATCAATTCTTTCTTGATTTCTTCTACGTTAGGCAGGAGAAAGGAGCCACCGCGATAATTAAGCAACCACTTGACTTTGGTACCTTTTTCCAGCACCCAATAGGAGATTCCGTAGGCTTTTAAATGGTCTGCCTGAGTCTCGGCATCCATGGGTATGAATAAATATTGAGCTTGTGCAAATAGCCCACTTGCACAAAATAAGAGGAGTAAAATATATCTTTTAAACATTCTTTAGATTTATGGAGTTCTCGCTTTCGCGAAAGCGGAATTACAACCAACCGCTTTAATATACTAGCAATGCACTAATATAAGAATTGGGTGCGAGATGAGGAACAATAATCAAACCAAGTTTTCTATGAAAAACGAGTTCCAAAAATTTAAAGAAATGCTAAAAGCCGCTACTTAGAAAGGCATATCATCATTAGGAATTCCAAAAGCATCACCTGGATTTCCTGCTTTAGGAGTATCAAATGGATCTGGTTTATGCGTGTCGTCATTTGCTGCATTCATCTTTGAACCAAATTCTTCTGGAGTACCGAAAAACTGATCGAGATTATCAAACTTACCGAACTGTCCTAAGAACTTCAATCTTATAGAATCGGTCGCACCGTTACGGTGTTTTGCAACGATAAACTCACCTTGATTAGCGGTAGGGCTACGGTCGTCATCATCCCATTCTTCAAGACCATAATATTCTGGTCTATAGATAAATGAAACAATATCTGCATCTTGCTCAATCGCTCCAGATTCACGCAGGTCAGATAGTAAAGGTCGCTTAGATCCTCCACGAGATTCTACGGCACGAGATAACTGTGAAAGTGCGATAACTGGTACTTCAAGTTCTTTGGCAAGCGCTTTTAAGTTACGTGAGATAGTAGAAATTTCTTGTTCACGATTTCCACCTTTATTACCTGTTTGCGCGGTCATCAATTGCAAGTAATCAATCATAATTAACTTGATACCATACTGCGAGGCTAGTCGTCTACATTTTGCACGTAAGTCAAAAATCGATAGCGATGGCGTATCGTCTATAAAAATAGGAGCTTGTTCTAAGTCTTTTACTTTTACGTTAAGCTGCTCCCATTCATGTGGTTCTAATTTTCCAGTACGTAACTTTTCAGAACTTAATCCTGTCTCTGAAGAAATCAAACGAGTAATTAATTGAACTGAACTCATCTCAAGAGAGAAAAATGCCACTGGAGTATTACTTCCTACAGCGATATTACGAGCCATACTTAAAGTAAATGCCGTTTTTCCCATACCAGGACGTGCAGCAATGATAATTAAATCAGATGGTTGCCATCCACTCGTTAAACGGTCCAGATCTGTAAAGCCAGATGGTATTCCTGAAAGTCCATCACGGTTTGCAATTTCTTCAATACGTTCCTTTGCCTGGCGTACGAGATCCATCGCAGTTTCTGTACTTTTACGTATGTTACCTTGAGTAACTTCGTATAACTTAGATTCAGCCTTATCGAGTAGGTCAAAAACATCAGTAGATTCTTCATAAGAATCATTGATGATTTCAGTAGAAATTTTGATCAAACTGCGCTGAATAAACTTTTGCAAAATGATTCTTGCGTGAAATTCAATATGCGCTGTAGAACTTACTAATTGTGATAATTGAACTAAGTAATGGTCTCCACCAGAAGGTTCTAATTTCTCCATTTTACGCAATTGCGCGCTTACGGTTAATAAGTCTACTGGTTT